>NZ_MWQY01000011.1 GCF_002087085.1 Marispirochaeta aestuarii
TGCCGGAGGAGGTAATAAGGTGTGAGAATATCCTCCAATAGGGGACTTTTTTCTTTACGAAAATATCGAGGCTGAAGGTCTGGGAAGAGAAGCCGACACCGCAGTGAAGGCACCGAAAGCGCTGAATCCTGCCGAAAAGCCGGGAAAAATAGCTGCCGTTTCTTACATACCAGGCAGCAGTTTTTGTGGATAGATGATGGTTCCTGCACTCCTTGTTGGGACAGAAGGGGGGATGAAACATTATAAAAACTCCTTTTTTTCAGTGGTTCTACTGCTAAATACCAGTAGAACAAGGAGTTTGCTTCAGTTCATCCCCACGGTTCCGAACACTACACAAGGGTCGCCAGATAATCCTCCACCGTCTCAGCTCTGCGGATCAGTTCCACGGAGCCGTCCTCTTTAAGCAGCAGTTCAGCGGAACGAAGCTTGGCGTTGTAGTTGAAGCCCATGGCATGGCCGTGGGCCCCGGTGTTGTGGATGGCCAGTATGTCCCCGATCTCCACCTCCGGGATTTTCCGGTCAATGGCGAACTTGTCGTTGTTTTCGCAGAGACTGCCGGTAATGTCCGCGATAAAGGTCGCGGGAGCGTCCTCTTTTCCAAGGACTGTAATATGGTGATAGGCACCGTAGAGGGCAGGACGCATCAGGTTGGCCATGGAGGAATCGAGGCCGATGAAGGTCTTGTAGGTCTCCTTGCGATGGAGCACTTTCGTAACAAGCCAGCCGTAAGGGCCGGTGACCATGCGGCCGCATTCCATTACGATGCGCATCCCATCAAGGCCAGCAGGTTTAATGGTTTTTTCGTATCGTTTTCGTATTCCCTCCGATACGTATTCCAGATCAACCGGTTTTTCCTCCGGCCGGTAGGGAATCCCTATGCCGCCGCCGAGATTGACGAACTCCAGCTCGATTCCAAGTTCCTTTTTGAGTTCCACTGCGGTGTCGAAGAGGAGCCCTGCGGTTTCGATAAAATAATCGGGGTTCAGCTCGTTGGATGCCACCATAGTGTGAAGGGCAAAGCGCTTTGCCCCCAGATCCCGGACCTTCTTGTAGCCTTCGAAGAGCTGGTCCCTGGTAAAGCCGTATTTGGCCTCCGTGGGTTTTCCGATAATGTCGTTGCCGCTCTTGAGCTCCCCGGGATTATAGCGGAAGCAGATCAGCTCCGGAATCCCGGCATTTTCCTGCAGATAGTCGATGTGGGAGATGTCGTCCAGGTTGATTACCGCACCCAGTTCTTTTGCCCTGACGTACTCTGTTGCCGGGGTATCGTTGGAGGTGAACATGACCTCCTCTCCGCTTATTCCGGCCATTTCGGAGAGTACCAGCTCTGGCAGGGAGGAGCAGTCGGTCCCCATGCCCTCTTCCCTGAGGATCTGTATGATCCGGGGATTCGGCAATGCCTTGACGGCGAAGTAGTTCCTGAACCCCCCGGGGACCCAGTCGAAGGCCTTGTAAAACCTGCGGGCATTCTCCCGTATGGCCTTTTCGTCGTAGATGTGGAAAGGAGTGGGGTAGGTATCGATAATTCTTTCAATCTGTTCTTTTGTAAAAGGTACACTCTGATTACTCATGATAATCCGTCCTTGTCGTTATTTCTGACTGTTAAACAGTACGAATGCCCGATGTAATGGTCAAGCGGCAGCCGGTTTGGGCTTGAGCCGCGGGTTCGATCCTATCCTGACCGCGCTGATTACCACCACACCGCTGATGATCTGGACCGGGGAGAGGGTTTCGGCGAGGATCATCCAGCCGAGAAAAGCGGTAACCACGGGGATAAGATTGATAAACAGGGAAGCCCTGGCGGCCGGCACGTTCCTCTGACCGTAGTTGTAGAGGCCGAAGCCCCCGAAGGTAACGAATACCCCCAGAAAAAGAACCGATACCAGTACCGGTCCTGTCCAGACCTGAAAGGGAAGAGCAGGCAGCCCTGCGGCAGCGGGAAGAAAAAAGAAGAAGCCCGCAAGAATCTGGTAGGCCGTCAGGGACCAGGTGCTGTAGCGCCCGGAAAGGTGCTTTATGAGGATAAAATTCCCCGCCGCCATTACCATTGCCAGAAACTCGAGGACGTTTCCCAGCATGGGATTCGCCGCGGAACCGGCGGAGTCCTCGTTCCCCCCCAGGGTAAGCCCCACAACCCCGGCAACGCTCAGGGCCAGGGCGAGCCATTGTCGGGGACTCATGGGCTCCTTTAAAAAGAGCATGGCCCCCAGGGCAACCAGAATCGGAACAATGGAGGAGATTATCCCCGCCTGACTGGCTGTGGTCAGGGTAAGGGCGGTGGACTCGCAGAGAAAATAGAGGCAGGGCTGCAGCAGCACCATGGGAAGCAGATAGTAGAGGTCCCTGGTTTGAAAACCAGAACTTATGAAGATTCGATAAAAGGGCAGCAGGATGAGCAGGGTTATAGCCATCCTGAGCCAGACAACCAGCCCCGGAGGAATTACCGCGACGGCAATGCGCATGGCGATAAATGAGCCTGCCCAGAGAAGAACCGCCCCGGTGAGGGCAAGATAGGGCAGAGATGTGGATACCTTTGTGTTCATGACGCTACTATAGCAAAAAAGATCTTTTTGAGCTTGGAAAATATTGCGGGTATCGCTAAAACCGTGGCATTTTTTCCATAGTCAAAAAGGAAGATTTTGTAGTGCCTGTAAATTCATGTAGCGACAAGAGTTGCGGATCGCGACAAATCTTGACGACGCAGGATATGGGAAAAGAGTAGATTTTAGAGGTGCCCTTGCGCTTTAATCCAGGGTACCTTTCCTGTAGGCGGAGGGGGAGATTCCCGTATAGGCGTGGAAGGTATTTGAAAAATGGCTCTGATCGTAGAAACCCAGTGCCAGGGCGGTATCCGTCAGGGAACTGCCTGATCTGAGCAGTCTCTTCGCAATGCCGATCCTCTGCTGGGTACGGTAGACGTGGGGTGAGAGTCCGTAGGCCTTTTTAAAGGAACGGATAAAATGATAGGGGCTCATGCCTGCTTCCGACGCAATTCCGGCAAGGCTGAGTTTCTCCTCCAGATCTCCCCGCAGAAGTTCTGCGCCCCTCTTCAGGCCGGGATGTTCCACAAAGGGAGGCAGTTTCAACGCCTTTTTGCGTTCGGCCCTGGGCAGGAGAAGAGCGGTCAGCTCGTAGAGGAGCTCCTCTTTGCCCAGAGGACTGATCCTGTCGGTAATACCGCTGTAGGCCCGGATAAGCCGGGATTGCTCCAGAGGGGAGGCCTGAAAGGTAAGGGGAAACTCCGGGGGGCTCGGGATCCCCTCCTCAATCTCTTCCGCCAGGGAGCAGAATCGTTTTGCGTTGATGGAGAGCATCCGGTAGCTCACCCGGGAGCCGGAGACGGGGACGCCGGAATGGACCTGCCCCGGATTGATAACGAAGAAACTGCCGGGAGAGGCCAGGCTGTCCTCCCGCTCAGGTCCGTAACAGTAGGTTGCTCCATTCTCAATCAGCCCTAGAATGTAGTAGGTTTCGTGGGAGTGCTTGGGAAAGACGTGGGAACTGGACAGCACGCTCATCACGGCTACCCCTGATTCATGGTCGGTATATTTAAAATCCACGGAATCCCGTTTGTCCCGAAGCATGCAAGGAGTATAGCAGCTTTTTATGCTCCTTTTAAGGGAAATATGTAAATACTGTTCCGAACCGTGGGGATGGACATCGATCAAAGTATTTTCTGGTAGAGGATTATCTGCTTATTTATACCGTATTAAGTTTTTTTCCTCAAATTACGGTAGTTCACGATCACCACAACGGTTTTATCCCCACAGTTCGAAACACTATGAAATGTTTACATCGGAAAAGGAATTTTTCTTGACAAACCACCCCTCCTTGGTACCTTTCTAGTAGGCGGTGCTGCACTTGATGAAAAAAACGCTCCTGTTTACGGTATTGCTGTTTGTTTTCCTTAGTTTTTCCCTGGCGGCTGAAGGGGCCTGGGTTGTTCCCATCGAGGGTGACATCGAGGCCTCCACGGTGATTTTTATTCGCCGGGGTATCCAGCAGGCTAAAAACGCCGGGGCTGACACGATTATCTTTCGAATCAACACCTTTGGCGGCAGGGTTGACTCGGCCCTGCAGATTGCGACCCTGATCGGCGCGGTTGACAATGCAAGGACGGTGGCCTTTGTCCCCGCCGCTGCGGAGGGACTGGGGGTAAGCTGGTCCGCCGGTGCGCTGATCTCCTTTGCCTGCTCGGAAATATACATGGCTCCCGGCACCTCCATCGGTGCGGCGGCACCGGTGTACCAGACCGCCGAGGGAATGGAGATGGCCCCGGAAAAGAGTGTCAGCGCGGTCCGGACCCAGCTCGCGGCCCTGGCGGAGAAGAACGGCTACCCTGTGGGGGTGGCGCTGGCCATGGTGGATGCGGATATTGTACTGCAGGAAATCTCTGTCGACGGGGAGCTACAGCTGGTAACGGGTGAAGAACTTCCCCAGTTGAAGCGCCAGGCGGAAAAGGAGGGTCGCTCCTTCGAAGAGGGCCTTGTCCTGGTGGAAAAGGAGAAGCTCCTGACCCTTACTGCGGGGCAGATGGAAAAGTACGGTATCTCCTCCGGTACCGTTGCCGATGTTGACGGGCTGGCAGTCCTCCTGGGTCACGACGGGAAAGCCCTGGAATACCAGACCTACGATCCCTTTGACCGTTTCGTCATTTTTATTACCTCCGCGGGTGTGGTCAGCCTCCTGATGCTAATCGGCCTGGTGGCTACCTACCTGGAGATAACCTCCCCCGGTTTCGGTATTCCCGGTACCGTGGCGATCCTGGCATACTCGGTAGTGTTTCTGGGAAGTGCATTGATAGGATACTTCGACTCTTTTGAGCTGATTCTGCTTCTGGTGGGGATTGCCCTGCTGGCGGTGGAGATCTTTATTATTCCCGGTTTCGGAGCTGCGGGGATCGGCGGAATTGTCTGCATTGCCGCGGCGCTGATCTTTTCCCAGCAGGATTTCATAGTCCCTGAGTTTTCCTGGCAGACGGATATCCTGCTGAAGAACGCTGCCCGGATAGGGCTGATTTTCCTTGGTTCCTTTACCATCTTCGGGCTTACCCTTTTTGTCGTCCCGCGGACCGGAATTTTCCGTCGCCTCGTGCTGGGCCCCGCCGGATCCGGTTCTTCTGCAGTTGCAGCCGGCGCGGATACAAGCCCTGAAGCTGAGACTCCGGGAGGTTTAATTCGCACCGGAGATCAGGGAGAAGCGATCTCCGAGCTGCGTCCCGCCGGGACAGCCCGCATATCCGGCCGGCGCGTCAGTGTCCAGACCCAGGGAGAGTTCCTTGAGGCCGGGACCCGGGTCGAGGTTCTCGAGGTTTGGGGCAGCCGGATCGTCGTCAGGGAGCGGAAGGCATGATTATTCCCCTGGTTTTGTCCCTGGTAGGGATTATAGCCATAATAGCCGAGTTTTTTATTCCCTCCGCCGGTCTGATCGGGTTAGGAGGGATGGGGGCAATTATTGTTTCCATAGTAATGGTCTTTCGGGAATCCGGCTCTCTTTACGGATTTATTTTTCTTTTCGCCAATCTCGTTATTGTACCGACCATAATTATCGCCTACTGGAAGCATTTCCCGCGAAGCTTCATGGGGCGTCGGCTGATACTCTCTCCGGGACCGCCGGGTGGAAACAGGGATTCTGCCGGGGAACAGCCATCCCTTGAAGCCGGGGTCGAAGGGCGTGCGCTGACCTTCCTGCGGCCCGCCGGTACGGGAGTCTTTGGGGACAAAAGGGTTTCGGTCCTTACCGACGGGGAGTTTCTGGATAAGGACTGCCCTATTCGTATTATCAGAATAGAAGGTAACAGGGTCTTCGTCGAAGCGGCGGGACCTGAGGAAAATACAAACATGCATAAGGAGCAACAAACATGATACTGGTAATTTACGTTGTGCTGGGCCTGGTCATTCTCGCCCTGCTGGCGGTTTTTCTCAAATTCTTCGGGCTCTGGTTCCGGGCCCTCCTTTCCGGTGCCTACGTGGGCATGGGAAGGCTCATCGGTATGTGGATCAGGAGGGTAAAGATCTCCACCATAGTGGACTCCCGCATTATGCTGTCCAAGGGCGGTATCGATGTCCACTCTGACCTGCTGGAGACCCATTTCCTGGCCGGCGGCGATGTTATCCGGGTAAGCAAGGCCCTGATCGCCGCCCTGAAGGCGGACATTCCCTTGAGCTTTGACCGGGCCGCCGCCATCGATCTGGCGGGAAGGGACGTCCTGGAGGCGGTTAAAACCAGCGTCAACCCCAAGGTAATCGACTGTCCGAATCCGGAAACCGGCAAGACCACCATCGACGCGGTGGCCAAGGACGGCATACAGCTCAGGGCAAAGGCCCGGGTAACCGTGCGGGCCAACCTGGAGCGGCTGATCGGAGGCGCCAAGGAGGAGACCATCGTGGCCAGGGTCGGGGAAGGAATCGTTACCACCATCGGTTCTTCCGAGACCTACGCCCATGTGCTTGAAAACCCGGACCAGATATCCAAGACCGTACTGGGAAAGGGGCTGGATGCGGGGACCGCCTTCGAGATTCTCTCCATCGATATTGCCGATGTGGATGTGGGCTCCAACGTTGGTGCCAAGCTGCAGGCCGACCAGGCGGAGGCGGACAAACGGCGCTTCCAGGCAGTGGCGGAGCAGCGGCGGGCGGCGGCCCAGGCCCGGGAGCAGGAGATGGTTGCCCTGGTTCAGGAAAACCGTGCCAAGGTAGTGCTGGCGGAGGCGGAGATTCCCAAAGCCATTGCAGAAGCCTTCAAGAGCGGAAATCTCGGCGTAATGGATTACTACCGGATAAAGAATATTCAGGCGGATACCCAGATGAGGGAATCCATCGGCGGCGAAGATTCCCGGCCCGAATAGTGCTGAAAAAGGACAGGTCCCGCCATGAGATTCGGTGAACTTTTCGAGCTTCTTATTACCCTTCTCATTTTTCTCGTCATCTGGATTCTACCGAGGATCATGGCCGCCCGGGCGGCGGACAGAAAGCGCAGGAAAAGAAGCGGCGTAAAAACGGCTGTCGGAAAGACCCCTGAAGCTGTCTCCAAAAGCTCCCCGGAGCCGAAAAAGAGCTGGTCGAAGGAGATCTTCTCCAAACTGATTGATGATTCTTTTTTCGAAACAGACAGGAAGAAGGCATCCCCCGGGACCAAGGTTCCCGGGGATGTACGGCAGGAAATAATAATCCCGGAAACCCCGGCGGAACCTGTTTCCGTATTTGAAGAGGAAATGCTGGAAAACGAAGGCGGGGAGTCTGAAGATACGATGCCTTTGGGGCAGGAATATCAGTGGGACCAGGAGAAAAGACCCCTCTCCGAGCTGAAACCCGAACAGCCCAGGGTTGTTTCCTCACCGCGCAGGCGCAGTGCCCTGCAGAAGGTGATCATCTGGAAGGAAGTGCTTGATTCGCCGAAGGCTCTACGGAGGGATCCCTTCCCGTGATGATTCCGGGGACCTGATGCTTATAGCGCATATTACGGACCTGCATATCGCCGGGGAGGGAGAATACCCCTACGATGTCGATGTAAGGTCGCGGTTTGTCCGTGTCCTTGAGGACCTCACTTCCCACGAGCCTGAGCTGCTGGTTCTGGGGGGAGATCTCTGTTACCGGGAAGGCAGCAGGTCCGTCTATCTCTGGATCCGGGAACGACTCGAGATGCAGGGGATTCCCTATCTGCTTATTCCCGGAAACCACGATGACACAAGCCTAATGGCACAGGTTTTCGGCCTGGAGAACCGGCTTGTCGAGGGCCGATACTATTTCAGCCGCGATCTGGAAGGCAGAAGGGTCCTCTTTCTTGATACCGCAGACGACAGTCTCTCGGAAGACCAGATAGTGTATCTGGAAAAGGAACTCGCCGCAGCCGGAAACGGGGAGCTCCTGATATTCATGCACCATCCTCCGGTTCTGTCAGGGGTCTACTACATGGACCTCAAGTATCCCCTGCTGAACAGCGGCAGGGTTGGTCCTCTCCTGGCGGAATCACGGGCCCGGGTGACGGTTTTCTGCGGTCACTATCACGTGGAAAAGTCTGTTATGATGGGGAATCTGAGGGTCTTTATTACCCCGTCGATCTTCGTACAGATCGATCAGGAGGCCCGGAGCTTTGCCGTGGACCACCGGGGTTTCGGATGGCGGAAGATCCGGCTGGACCAGGGGATACTGTGGACAACGGTACGCTATATTTCTGAGGAGAGGAGAGAGAATTAGGTGAAATTTATAGGAGCCCATGTCAGCGCCGCAGGAGGTGTCTTCAATGCCCCTGCAAACGCCCTGGAGATAGGCGCCAATGCCTTTGCCCTGTTTACTAAGAACCAGCGTCAGTGGAAGTCGAAACCCCTGACGGAGAAGGAGATCACCGCTTTCAGGGAGGCGCTGAAGGATTCGGGAATCAGTCCTGAACAGGTGCTGCCCCACGACTCCTACCTGATCAACCTGGGAAACCCTGATCCTGAAAAGCGTCAGAAAAGCCTCGATGCCTTTGTGGATGAACTTCATCGGGTGGAGCAGCTGGGGCTTTCCCTTCTGAATTTTCATCCCGGAAGCGGTCTCAACGAGGTGGATGAAGATGAGTGCCTGAAGCTGATAGCCGATTCCATGAACCAGGCCATGGAACGGACCGGCAGCGCCGTCCTGGTAATAGAGAATACCTCCGGCCAGGGAAGCGCGGTGGGTTACCGCTTTGAACACCTGGCCCGGCTGATTGAACTGGTTGATACAAAGGAACGGGTGGGGGTCTGTCTCGACACCTGCCATGCCTTCGCTGCCGGCTATGATTTTCGCAGTCCGGAAGCCTACGGGAAGACCATGTCCGATTTTGATGATACAGTCGGGTTCTCCCGGCTCAAGGGGATGCACCTGAACGACGCCAAATCTGCCTTCGGCAGCAGGGTAGATCGGCACGCCAGCCTGGGGGAGGGAAATATCGGCTGGGAAGGTTTCCGCAATATCATGCGGGACCCTCGGACCGATGGTATCCCCCTTATTCTTGAGACCATCGAGCCCGAACGCTGGGCTGAAGAGATACGGACCCTCAGGTCCTTCGCGGAGAGTGACAGTGGAAGAAACAGCTAATCTGGAGGAGTGGTTCAGCTCTTTCCGGAAGGGCATCATCGGCATAGACACCCGGATCGATACTCCCCGGGGGAGCCGTCCCCTGGTATACGCCGACTGGATAGCCTCGGGTCGGCTCTACGGCCCCATCGAGGACCGTATCCGGAACGAAATCGGCCCCCTTGTGGGGAATACCCATTCCGAGTCCTCCACCACCGGCCGTGCCATGACCGCCGCCTACCGGGAGGCCCACAGCATCCTGAAGCGCCACGTTAACGCCGGACCTGAGGATGTGATCATAACCGCAGGCGCGGGAATGACCGCAGTTGTAAACAAGCTGCAGCGTATCCTCGGCATCCGTTACCCCGAGCGATTCCGGGACCTGAGCCGGGGGCTTCCCGAACGGCACGCCGGGGGGGCCTGCGACGATGAGTGTCCGGTGGTTTTCGTTACCCACATGGAACACCACTCCAACCACATCTCCTGGCTGGAGACCGAGGCGGAGGTTGTCGTGCTGCCCCCGGACGATAAGCTGGAGGTCGATCCGGCGGCTCTGGAACGGGAACTTGAACGCTATGCCCGCCGTCCCCTGAAGATAGGCGCCTTTTCCGCCTGCTCGAATGTTACCGGACTCTTCCCGCCCTACCGGGAGCTTGCCAGGATAATGCACCGCCACGGCGGGCTGGCCTTTGTCGATTTCGCGGCCTCCGCCCCTTACGTACCCATGGATATGCACCCCGCAAACGATCCCCTGGGCTACCTGGACGGGGTCTTCTTCTCCCCCCACAAATTTCTGGGTGGTCCTGGGAGCTCGGGAGTCATGGTCTTCAACTCCGGGATCTACCATAATCTGGTGCCTGACAATCCCGGAGGCGGGACTGTAACCTGGACCAATCGCTGGGGAGAGCGCAGCTACGTTACGGATATCGAAGCCCGGGAAGACGGGGGAACCCCCGGTTTCCTGCAGGCCATTCGGGCAGCTCTGGCTGTACGCCTGAAGGAGGAGATGGATCCGGCGAGGATAAAAGCCAGGGAAGAGGAACTCGTGGGCAGAGCCATGAAAGAGATGCGTACAATACCCGGTCTTCACATCCTGGCAGATAACGACAAACCGAGGATAGGAGTTATTTCATTTTACATGGAGGGGCTGCATCACAATCTGCTTGTGCGGCTTTTGAACGACTATTACGGTATTCAGTCCCGGGGAGGCTGCTCCTGCGCCGGGACCTACGGCCATTTTCTGCTCCACGTGAGCAGGGAGCTCTCCCGGACAATCACCCGGGAAATCGACTCGGGGAATCTCAGCCACAAGCCGGGCTGGGTGCGGATATCCCTGCATCCTACCATGACCGATGCCGAACTCGACTACCTGCTCGGAGCTTTACGGGAGCTCCGGTCCAACTATGAAGAGTGGGGAGCGGGATACCGTTTTGACCGGACAAGCGGAGAATACTACGCCCTCGAGGATCCTGATGGAGCAGTAAAAACCGAATCGGCCCTAAACCTGGCCGGGTTCCCCCTGCTCTGACGGGACTCCGGACTCTCTGCCGATGAGGCGGAAGAACTCCTCCCGTTCGAGCACCTCTTTTTCCAGCAGCTGTGCAGTAACCTTTTCCAAAAGATCCCGCTTTTCATCCAGGAAGTTTTTCACCTGCCGATAACGCTCGTTTATCATACGGGAGATCTCCTCATCGATGTAGCTCTGGGTCGATTCGGCGTATTCTCTCTGCAGGAAGGGATCCCGGGTTCCCAGCATCGGTGCGGAGCGTTTTGAGAGGGCGACGTTCTTGAAGCGCTCACTCATACCGTATTCGGTAATCATGCTGCGGCTGATGTCCGTGGCCCGGCTCAGATCGTTGGCCGCGCCGGTGGAGACCATGCCGAAGCTCAGCTCTTCAGCGGCCCTGCCCCCCAGGAGGACGTCAATTTTACCCAGCAGCTCCTCCTGGGTCAGCAGGTAACGGTCTTCCGTGGGTGTCTGGAGGGTGTATCCCAGGGCGCCGAATCCCCGGGGAACGATGGATATCTTGGAGACAGGGTCCGATCCGGGGGTAAAGGCTGCCACCAGGGCATGCCCGGTCTCGTGGTATGCCACGGTACGGCGTTCCTGGGGATTTATGAGCTTGCTCTTTTTCTCAAGTCCCGCAACGACCTTTTCGATGGCCTCCTTGAAATCCCCGGTGATAATTGTCCGGCGTCCCCGGCGCACCGCCAGCAGGGCGGCCTCGTTGACGATATTCGCCAGGTCCGCCCCGACGAAGCCGGGGGTCATACGGGCGATCTCCTCCAGGTCGACGTTCTCCGCCAGTTTGACGTTCTTGCTGTGTATCCTCAGAATTTGTTCCCGTCCGTGGACATCAGGCCGGTCGACCAGTACCTGCCGGTCAAAGCGCCCGGGTCTGAGCAGGGCCGGGTCCAGAATTTCCGGCCGGTTGGTGGCCGCAAGAATAATAACCCCCGAGGCGGCATCGAATCCGTCCATCTCCACCAGAAGCTGGTTCAGGGTTGTCTCCCGCTCATCGTTGCCCCCCATGGCGTTTACCCGGGATTTGCCGATGGCGTCCAGTTCGTCGATAAAGATGATACAGGGGGCTTTTGTACGGGCCTGCTTGAAGAGGTCACGCACCCTGGCAGCCCCGACGCCGACGAACATTTCCACAAAGTCGGCACCGCTCATGCGAAAAAAGGGTACCCCCGCGTTTCCGGCCACTGCTCTGGCAAGGAGGGTTTTTCCCGTCCCCGGGGGGCCGACAAGAAGAATCCCTTTGGGGATTTTTCCGCCGATGTCCAGGTATTTGTCGGGAACTTTCAGGAAGTCCACCACTTCGACGAGTTCCTCCTTCGCTTCGTCTGCTCCGGCCACGTCCTCGAAGGTGACCCCGGTGGAACCTTCCGCAACGATAATGGATTTATTTTTTCCGAAGGACATAACGTTGCTGCCCATATCTCCCATACGCTTGAACATGAAGCGCCAGAGGAGAACCAGGACAACCAGGGGAAGCAGCCAGCCAAGTATCAGGTTGAGCAGAGCCGGTTCCTGCTGGATTACCGCATAATAATTGATCCCCTTTTCTTCCAGCAGGGGAACGAAACCCGGATCATCCACGGGTACTGTACGATAGACAAAAGACGATTGTTCCTGCGGTTCCTCCGGCCGGTCAGTCATGCCGAGATAGTAGTTTCCCCCCATTTCGACGCGGGTAATTTCTCCGTCGCGGATTCTCTCTTTAAACTCGCTGTAGGGGATTGTACGGTGATTCTGCACATTCTGCCCGATAAGGGCGTTGAAAATCATCAGCCCAAGAAGAACAGCGACAAAATAGCCGAAGGTAAAGCGATGTTTTTCGAAAAAGGGTTTGTCCTTCTGGGGACCGTGGTCGCAGTCCTCGTTGTCCCAACAGCCTTTCTTGTCTGCCATAATGATTCCTCTTGTGTTTTCGTTTACTGCACTGTATGCTTCATGAAAAGATAGTCAGACTTTCTGAGAACGGCAACAATTTGCACTGCATGCAGTATTGTTTCCATAAAGGGTAGAATGGAATTTCATCTAAGCCTGCCACAACTTCCGATTCTCCTGTCTTTTATCGTTTCCTTCACCGTTTTTATTGTGTCCCTTCTCAAATCCGATCGCTATTACGCGGTTTTTCTGCTGCTCCTCATGCTGGCGATATTCGAATGGTCCGGGGCCTATCTTCTGGAAATATCCGCCCGGGCCTTTCCCCTGATTGTCTTTTTCTCCAAACTCAAGTACTTCGGTATTGCCTTTGCGCCGGTCTTTTTTCTGCTGTTTACCATGTCCTTTACCGGTACCATGCCGAAGCAGCGTCTTCTGCGGCTTTTGCCGCTGCTCCTGATTATACCCGCCCTCAATCAGTTCGTTGTGTGGATAGAACCGCTTCATCACTTCTTTTTTTCTGATGTGCGGATTATTCCCGTTGAGAATATGGTCTTTATTCAGCATGATTACGGACCGGTTTTCTGGTTTCACACCATCTATTCCTATGGACTCTTGCTTACCGGGGCTTTTATCCTGATCCGGATGCTGGTTTCCGGGGAGGAGAAGATGACCGGCAGCGTGGTGCTGCTGATTGTCGCGCTTTTTGTGCCCCTTCTGGGTAATGTTCTGCATCTTTTCCGTTTAACCGGGCCAATGCAGTTTATTGATCTTACTCCCGTGAGTTTCTCCTTTTCCGGGGCTCTGTTCCTGTATGTTATTCTCCGCTACAGGGTGGTCGATTTTGTTCCCATAACTCACCAGCTCATTCTGGACAATCTGCGGGAGGTTATCCTGGTCCTGGATCATGAAAACCGGATTATCGAAGTAAACCCGGCGGCAAGCTATCTGTTCAGACAGAATCAGGAGGATATTCTCGGACATCCTATTCTGGATCTGAGTCTTTCAAACCGTGAGATCATCAGCGGTTTCAAGGATATTTATGATATCGAATGCGAGACGGAGCTGTATATCCGGGGAGAACAGCGCAGTTTCGAACTGTCCATCGTACCGATTCAGGACAGGCGTCTGCCTTCTCTGGGACGGGTAGTGGTTTTGCGGGACATTACCGAGCGAAAGATAGCCGAGTTACAGGCCACCCGAAGCGAACGCATGGAATCCCTGGAGCTTCTGGCCGGTGGAGTATCCCATGATTTCAATAACCTGTTGAGCGCCATTGTGGGAAATCTCTCCCTGGCGGTTCTTGAGAACCGGGACCCCCTGATCGCGGAATATCTTAAACAGATTGAGTCCGCCCTGGATCAGGCCCGGGATCTGACCAGGCAGTTGAACAATCTCTCCCGGAAAAGCTGTCCCGAAGCGGAGGCTGTCTCTCTGAAAAGCATGGTGGAGCAGGCTGCGGGTATCTTTCTCGGGGATTCTCAGATAGAAGCGCGCATGGAAATGACGGATGATTTGTGGAATATCTTTGTTGATCCCGCACAGATCACCCAGGTTGTCAACAATCTGCTGGTTAATGCCCTTCAGGCTATGCCGGAGGGGGGAAGGATTATCGTGAAGGCGGAGAATATCCGTTTAAGCAGCGGCAATAAACTGAGTCTGAATCCCGGAACCTACGTTCACGCATGTTTTACCGACACCGGCCCGGGGATCCCGGTGGATAAGCTTCCTCATATCTTCGATCCCTATTACACCACGAAAAAGGACGGGTCCGGTCTTGGCCTGGCCATGGCCCAGGCTATTGTTCTGAATAACCAGGGGGCCATCTATGCCGAAAGCGGCCCCGGGGGATGCTTCCATCTCTATCTCCCGGCGTTCACAGAACCTGGGCATGATCAGCAAGTTCCTCCCAGCGCCGGGTCTTCTCGTCGATCAGATGCTTGACCTCGTTGTAACGGAGCTTGAGTTTTCCGTGCCGATCCGGGGGTGTTTCGGGATTGCTGAAAGCCGCTTCTATCTCTGATTTCTCCTTTTCCAGCTTCTCGATGGCGGGCATGAGCTCGGCAAACTCCTTCTGTTCCCGGAAACTCAATCTCCGTTTCTCTTCCCGCTGTACCGGGCGTTCCCTGGGGGGCACTCTTTTTTCCGGCTGTCCGCTCCTTTCCTGCTCTTTCCTGAACTCCAGGTATTCTGAATAGCTCCCGGCAAAGCCGTTTATTCTTCCCTGGCTGTCCAGAACCAGGAGAAAATCGACGCTGCGGTCAAGGAAGTAGCGGTCGTGGGAGACAATCAGCAGGCAGCCTTCAAAACTGCCCAGAAAGTCCTCCAGAAGTGACAGGGTCTGAATGTCCAGGTCGTTGGTGGGTTCGTCAAAAATCAGGAAATTCGGGTCCGGCAGCAGAACCTTCAAAAGCTGCAGCCGTCTTCGCTCCCCTCCGGATAGGCGTTTAATCGTGGTATACCATTTTTCTCTGGGAAAGCTGAACTCCTCCAGTAAGCGGGTAATCTCCTTCGGCTGACCATTCTGCTTTCGGATTACCTCGGCATACTCCTTCAGAAATCCCACCACAGTCTGCTTTTCATCGAGCTCCTCGGACATCTGGTCGAAATAGCCGAAACGGGTATTGATGCCCCGGTCGGTCCACCCTTCGTCGGGTTCCACTTCCCCGGTGATCAGCCGGAGCAGGGTTGTTTTGCCGCTTCCGTTGGGGCCTACCAGGCCGATTCGTTCCCCCCGTTTAAAGGAATAAGTGAAAGCCTTGAAAACCGGCCGGCCGTCGAAGGACTTGCTTAAGTTTTTTATCTCCAGCACCTTTTTCCCCAGCCTGCGATGGTTTACGCTGAACTCCCGCAGGGACTGGGCCTCCGCTTCGTCCCGGTCCATCAGGTTGATGATCCGTTCGGTCCGTTTTTTGTCTTTTCCTGTCCTTGCCTTGGGTCCGCGCTTCAGCCATTCCAGTTCCCGGCGCAGAATTGATTCGCTGCGCTCCTTCTGCCGCGCCCGGGCTGCCAGCCTTTCCTGCCGTTTTTCCATGTAGTAGCTGTAGTTTCCGTCGTAACGGTAGAGGCTCTGGTCCTCCAGTTCGTAGATCCTGGTCGCCACGGAGTCGAGAAAATAGCGGTCGTGGGTCACCAGCAGCAGGGCTGCCTCTGTCTTTTCCAGATAGTCCTGAAGCCAGAGGATGGTATCGATATCCAGATGGTTGGTCGGCTCGTCGAGAATAAGCAGGTCTTTTTCTCCCGCCAGGGCCTGGGCCAGGGAAATCTTTTTTATCATTCCCCCCGAGAGACTCCCCATGGGAAGAGAAAGGTCCGTGATTCCCAGCTCCTGCAGGACTGAGCGGATCCGTGCCTCCGTCTCCCAGGCATCCCTGGCATCCATCAGTTCCGTGGCGGCACTCAAGGCGGCCTCTTCCTCTCTGCCGTGGTTTTTGCTGATGGCCTCGGCGGCCTGTTCGTATTGTCGTACTATATTCAGAAGAGGATTGTCCTGCCGGAAGATGTGGTCCGCCACGGTCTCCTCGGGGCTGTAAAAGGGGACCTGGGGCTGGTAGGCAATCCGGGCTGCGCTGTTAACCACGAGTTCCCCGGAGGAGGGCTTAAGGTCCCCCGCCAGTATCCTGAGCAGGGTGGACTTGCCGCTGCCGTTTATGCCGATGAGGGCAGTCTTTTCTCCCGAATCGACCCCGAAGGAAAGACCGGAGAAGAGGGGCTTGCCCCCCATGCTCATACCGATGTTGTCTATTGAGAGGATATTCATGAATTTTTAGTTGTAGCCTAATGCCGGGCCTTGTTCAATGCATTTGACGTAGCCGAAGGAGAGAGAACCTGTTACATTAAAGGTCCTGGGGAGACGCTTAACGATACTTCTCTCCCCGGGAAGGATTGTGGATGAAACGATATACATTGATAATATTTTCGGTTCTCGCGGCTTTTGTCTTTCTGGCAGCCTGTTCCGGTAATGGGGGCGCCTCTTCCAGTCTGAAGATTACCGCCGATGAGCTGGACAGGGAGGTTCAGAAAACGGTAAGCCAGTATGAAGCCCAGGGGATGAAGGTATCCGAGGAACAGAAGGCCCAGCTGCGGGAGGCGGTGCTGACCCAGATGGTGGAGCGAAAGCTCCTGCTCCACGAAGCGCAGATCTCCGGCGTCGAACTTGACCAGGAAAAGTTTGAAACCGAGTTTGCCTCCATAAAGACCAACTTCCCCACCGACGAGGCCTTTGCCCAGGCCCTTTCCCAGCGGGGTTATACGGAAGAGATGTTCAAGGCGGAAATGGCCGAGATCATGACGCTGCAGGCTTTTCTGGAAGAGGAGATTTCCTCGAAGATAGAGCTCGGTGAAGAAGAAATGCAGGCTTTTTATGACGAGAATCCCGAATACTTCGCAACGGAAGAGTCGGTGACCGCCTCCCATATCCTGATCGAGGTCGACGAGGACGCCGATGAGGCCGAGGAGGCGGAAGCCTATGGCAGAATGGAAGAGATCGCCGCCCGGGTCGCCGCGGGGGAGGATTTTGCCGAACTTGCCAGGGAGTACTCTGAAGGGCCCAGTGCCCCCCGGGGAGGGGACCTTGGCAGTTTTCAGCGGGGTAGCATGGTGCAGATTTTTGAAGACACCGCCTTCGCCCTGGAACCCGGCGGGGTCAGCGACATAATCCGCACCGAGTTCGGTTTTCATATCATCAAGCTTACCGACCGCAGCGAGGGGGGCACTTTATCCTTTGAGGATGCCCGGGACGCCATTGAAACCTACCTGCGCCAGGAAAAGGAGCAGGAGGCGGTGACCGCCTATGTTCAGGAACTTAAAGAGAAGTACACCGTAGAAACCCCCGAGGGTTAATCATCATCCTCTTCAAAGCCTCCCTGTTCCGATAAAAGCGGGACCTTCCGGCTGGTTTTGAAAAAACTCATGGTTTCCATCAAATGGTCCGACTGGCTCGACAGCTCTTCCGCTGTCGACGCCAGTTCTTCCGACGCCGATGCGTTCTGCTGAATCACCTGGTCAAGCTGCATGATCGCCGAGTTTATCTGATCCGCTCCCATGGACTGTTCCCGGCTGGCGGCGTTGATCTCCTGGATCAGGTCGGCGGTTTTCTGGATGCTTTTTACCAGCCCCGCGATTTTGGTCCCTGTAGCTTCAGCCGTATCCACGCTGGAAGCCGAAAGCTCCGTTATGCTTCCCGCGGCCGTCTGGCTCCGCTCCGCAAGTTTCCGCACCTCCGAAGCTACAACGGCAAAGCCTTTTCCGGCTTCTCCGGCCCGGGCCGCCTCTATGGCCGCGTTTAGAGCGAGCATGTTGGTCTGCCGGGCGATATCCTCGATAATGGTGATCTTTTCCGATATCTCCCGCATTGCCTCCACTGTCTGGTGAACAGATTCTCCGCTTTCGGCAGCTTCACGGGCGGCCTGCTGGGCTATGGCATCGGTACTGACGGCATTGTCGCTGTTCTGCTTGATGCTGGAATCCATCTCCTCCATGGAAGCCGAGACTTCTTCGGCGGAGGAGGCCTGTTCCGTGGCCCCCTGGGAGAGCTGCTGGGCGGAAGTGGAGAGCTCCCGGCTGCCTGAAGAGACATACTGGGCGGCGGTTTTTACATCGCTGACAATCTTGTTCAGGTACTGCACCATCTCCGCCAGGGCCGAGGCGAGGATGCCGATCTCATCCCCCCGGTTTATGTTCAGGGAGACCGTCAGGTCGCCTTGAGCAATCGCCTGGGAAAATCCTACCGCCTTCTGTATTGGTTTGGATATACTGCGGGCAAACAGAATATAGATAATAACAGAGATCACAATCGAAATAAGACTGATTATTGCAATCATGGTGCTTATCGCCCGCACCGGAGCCAGGTATTCAGCGTTTGCTGATTGTCAGGGATATTACCCAGTCTGTCATTTTAAGATGATAGAATCCTGCGGTTTTCGGATCTCCTTTATAGGTGTAACGTTCAATGGCATGATCCTCGCTTCCTGCACGCTCTGCGTACCTTTCCATCCCCTCCAGGGAATTGATGTTGGTCGTCAGCACCAGAGACGGGTCGGGATGGGCGATTACCAAACCCTGACGATCTGTTATGTATGCATAACCGGTTTCTCCGATAGTGCTGGCAGACACAAGGTCTGAAAGAAAACCGATTTTCATGAGACCCGCAATCACCCCTATGGTATTTCCCGTGGTGTTTTTTACCGGTGCGGCTAATGAAATAAAGGCCTCGTTGTTCACCTTGTCGAAGGAGGCTTTGCTGATCGCCGTTTCCCCTTTCATTGATTCCCTGAAATAGTCCCGTTCCGCAAGAGATATTCCGACTGCGTTTGAGTCAGTAGCGGCAACGGCGGTCCCCTTGGAATCGAGGAGAACAAAAGCAACATAACGCCCGCTGAACTCGGTCTGTTTCATCATGCTGTTAAAGTGACGACTCACCTGCTCAAGGTGCCCAGTTGCTTCTTCGTCGTTTTGCATGTATAGCGCTGTCAGAGATTCTATTACAGAAGGCTCGAATGAGAGGCCTTGGACGAAATTCAGTCGTGCTTCAAGGGTGTTTTCAATACCGGAAGAAATATCCCTGGTCCGGGACAGTATCTGTTCGTCCATCAGGGTGTTTATTGCATCAGTTGAATTTGAAATAGCGAAAAAGCTTACCGCAGCCAATGGTATAATGATGAGTAGAGATCCTATGAGGGATAACTTGCTCCCTATCTTCATGTTTCGCATTGTTCTGTCTCCTGTCTTTTTAAATTTTACTTGAACAGGAGTCTTTAAGCAAATTTTTCTCTGTAAATCTGGCTCTTATGCTCAAGATTGGCTACAATCGGAAATATGATGGAACGACTGCTGCGGATCCTTCCGGAACGGGCCCGGAAGGCCGAAAAGGACCAGACCAAGTATCTTCGGCGCCTGAGGGATAAAAATCCGAAAAAACTGGACGAGATGTTCCGGCGTCTGCACGACGAGGTCTTCGCCGATATTGACTGCCTGGACTGCGCCAACTGCTGCAAGACAATCAGTCCGCGTTTTAAAAAGCGGGACATCGAACGGATAGCCGGACATTTGAACATGCATCCCAAGACCTTTCGCCTGACCTACCTGGAGATTGATGAAGACGACGACTGGGTCCTGAAGAAGCTCCCCTGCCCCTTTTTAGGGGAAGACAACTACTGCTCAATCTATGAGGTTCGGCCGAAGGCCTGCATCGAATATCCTCATACCAACGTCAAAAACATGCGGGGACACCTTGTGATTGCCCGGAAAAACCTCTCCGTATGTCCCGCGGTCTTCGAGATTGTGGAGCGTCTGCGGAAGGAGTATCCTCTTTAGAACGGGAGAGTCTGGATGAAGAGGCAAAACCGGCATGTCTTTACCCGTTCAGAACGCCTGAAGGCGACGGTGCTACGGGGGGTGTTTGTTTTTCTCCTTATTAATCTCATTGCAACCCCCGTCTTCTGGGTTTTTCATCGAATGACCCGGGAAACGGTAAGCCGCTCCATTCGTGAGGAGGAGATGCTCGAGATAGCCTACACTGCGGAGCAGATTGTCTCCTCCTACCAGAGTTTCTGGGCCGATGCCCTGTACCTCTCCTCCAGCAGGACCCTTATTGCCTGGCTTCAGGACCAGGCCGAATACGAAACCGCCGCAGCCGATCTTCTGAACTTTGCCCGGAGCCGTCGGATGTACGAGCAGGTACGGTTTTTGGACATGCAGGGCAATGAACGTATCCGGATCAATGAATATAACGGGTATTTTTTTGTTGAAAGCAAGAATGCCCTGCAGAATAAAGCCCACCGCTATTACTATCAGGAGAGCGCAAAGCTCAAGCAGGGGGAGATTTATCTGTCCCGGCTGGATCTGAATGTGGAAAACGGCGAAATTGAGATACCCTACCGGCCGATGGTACGGATCGGGACCCCGGTCTTCGACGATGCGGGAAATAAACGGGGAGTGCTTGTACTTAACATGCCGGGAAACCAGATCCTTGACTATGTGGATACCCTTTCCGCTGTTCCCTCCAGGCAGGTAATGCTGGTCAACGGCCACGGCTATTGTCTGAAGGGACCTGATCCTGAAAAGGAGTGGGGCTTCATGTTTGCCGAAAAAAACCGGACAGGCTTTGCCTGGACCTACCCTAAAGCCTGGCAGCGGATATTCTTCGAACATCAGGGGCAATTTTTCCTCGATAAGGGACTCTACACCTTCGCGGGTATCGATCCGCGGCTTTCCTACGTACCCGTTCTGGACCGGACCTCTGTCCCCCCGGAGAGCATCCATAAACCCGGGGGCAGCTATCCGCTGAAGCTGATCTCCTTTTACCCCGCCGGGGAGTATCGGGAGCTGCTGTGGGAACGGGCCAAAGGGCTCCTCCTCGGGTACTTTGCCTCCCTGCTGGTAACCTTTATCTTCTCGCTTATAATCGCCCGTTTCCTGGTAATCCAGCTGGAGAGCCGTAAAATGATAGAACACCTTGCCCTGCATGATTCCCTTACGGGACTTCCCACCAGACGGCTGTTTTATGACCGCCTGGAGACTGCTCTGAAGCTGGTTCGCCGTAATCGGCAGCATCTGGCGGTGCTGTTTCTCGACCTTGATAACTTCAAAAAGCTCAACGACAGCGCGGGACATGAAGCGGGGGATATTCTGCTGGTGGAAACAGCCCGGCGTATACAACAAAACCTGCGGGAGAGCGACAGCGTTGCCCGGCTGGGGGGAGACGAGTTTGTGGTTCTTCTGGAGAATGTTGATACCCGGGAAGACCTGCGCCTGGTGGCGCAGAAAATCCTTTCTGCGGTCCGGGAGCCCTGTGAGATAAAGGGCCGCAGGGTGGCCGTCAGTGTCAGCATCGGGGCGGCCATGGCCCCGGATCAGGCTGAAACTGTGGATGATATAATCCGCATTGCCGATGAAGAGATGTACACTGCAAAGAGGGCTGGAAAAAACCAGTTGAAGACACTATGAAGCTTCTGGAACATCCTGAACGGCAGATGCAGATTGTCCTGGTACGCCCCGAGGGGGATGCCAATATAGGTGCGGTCTGCAGAGCCATGAAAACAATGGGTTTTACATCCCTGGTCCTGGTTCGTCCCGATGGACGGGAACCGGATAAGGAGATTGTCCGTACCTGGTCCCTCAGCGCCTATGATGTCTTTGAAGAGGCCAGTTTGTATGCATCCCTTGCCGATGCCCTGGCGGATTCCAGCTTCTCTGTCGGATTTACCCGTCGTACCGGTTCCCGCAGAAGAACCCGTTTTTATGATCTGGAAGAGATTGCCCCCGGCATTATCCGCCGGGTCCTTGAGTCCGGCGAACTGATTTCCCTGGTGTTCGGCAATGAACAGAGCGGCCTGGACAGCGAAGAACTCGCCCTGTGCAGTGCCGCCGCATCCATCGAGAGCCACTTCGCCTTCCCCTCCCTGAATCTGTCCCATGCTGTGCAGATCGTCTGCTATTCCCTGCGGCGGGCCCTCATGGGGGCAGCCTCCGGGACTCCGGGAGATCCGGGGATAACCCGCAGGGAAGCAGAGACTGTCGCGGAGAATATAACGGAGGAACTCCGGACCATCGGTTTCTTTACCCTGGCTGACAGTACCTGGCTGCGGAACTTCTTCCGGGATCTTGTTGAACGGGCCGGACTGAATTCCCGGGAAAGCGAATATCTGAAATCCCTCTTCGAGAAGATCAGGAATCTGAAGCTGCACCGCCCGGAATAATACCGGCTACCTCGTAATCACTGGTCAATCCGGTGATCCTGTAGTACCTTAAATCCATGCTTACAGCGGAATTAATCAAGAAAAAGCGTGACAACGCCGTTCTGAGTGCGGAGGAGATCCGTTTTCTGATAAACGGCTATGTTTCGGGAGATGTTCCGGATTATCAGATGGCGGCCCTGCTGATGGCGGTCTGGTTCAACGGCATGAACGCCCAGGAGACCTATGAACTGACCATGGCCATGATGCATTCCGGAGACATGGTGGACCTCTCGTCCATACCCGGGGTCAAGGTGGACAAGCATTCCACCGGCGGGGTGGCCGACACAACAACTCTTGTGGCTCTGCCCCTGGTTGCCGCCTGCGGGGGAAAGGTCGCCAAGATGTCGGGACGCGGGCTGGGACATACCGGCGGAACCCTGGACAAGCTGGAATCGATTCCCGGTTTTTCAGTCAGCCAGCCGATGGCGCGTTTCGTGGAAATAGTCCGTGAGCAGGGGCTTTCGGTCATCGGACAGACCGGCGACCTGGTTCCGGCGGACAAGATGCTCTACGCCCTGCGGGACGTTACCGCCACCATCGATAATATCAGCCTGATTGCCTCCAGCATCATGAGCAAGAAACTCGCCGCCGGCAGCGATGCCATTGTACTGGATGTCAAGACCGGCAGCGGTGCTTTCATGAAAAGTGAAGAGGATGCCGTCGCCCTTGCCCGGGCCATGGTGGGAATAGGAAAACGGGCGGGGAAGAGCGTCTCCGCCGTGGTGAGCGACATGAGCCAGCCCCTGGGGGAGGCTGTCGGCAACGCCCTGGAGGTCCGGGAGGCGGTGGAAATCCTGCAGGGGCACCACGGGGACGGGGATCTGGCCCGGGTTTCCCTGACTCTGGCTGCCAGGATGCTGACGGCTTCGGGTCTCGGCACCGTCGACGAGGCGGAAAAGAAGCTTCAAAATGCCCTGTCCGGCGGTGCGGGACTTGAGTCCCTGAAACAGATGATAAGCGCCCAGGGCGGGGACCCTGCGGTCTGCGACGATACCGGCCGCCTTCCCGCTGCAGCCAGGCGTTACTCCATCGAGGCGACTGCCTCAGGGTATGTGGGTGCCATGGAGACCGACCGGATCGGTATCGCCGCCCTCCTTCTGGGGGCCGGCAGGAGGACCAAGGAGGATAGAATCGATCCCGCCGTGGGCATCTGGATGAAGAAACGCCTGGGAGATCCGGTGGAAGAGGGAGAGCCCCTGGCGGATTTCTACGTGAACGACGAGGCAAATCTGGAAGAGGCGGTGTCCGAGTTTCAGAGAGCCATTAGCATTGAAGAACAGAAACCTGAGCCGCCGAAACTTGTGCGGACTATAATTGAAGAGTAGATAAACACAGAAGGAGAGATATTCCATGACACCCAGAGAGATTGCTTCCATGATTGACCACACCCTGCTCAAGGCCGACGCAGTTCCTGAGCAGATCAGTAAACTCTGCACCGAAGCCGGAGAGTACGGTTTTGCTTCGGTCTGTATTAATCCCTGCTACGTGCCCCTGGCCGCGAAGGAGCTTGCGGGCTCCGATGTAAAGGTCTGTACCGTTATCGGTTTTCCCCTGGGGGCCAATACAAGTCAGATCAAGGCCGAGGAGGCCATGCTCGCCGTGGAGCAGGGGGCGTCGGAAGTGGATATGGTCATGAATATCGGTGCCCTGAAGGCCGGGGATTACGCCCTGGTGGAGTCGGACATTCGCTCGGTGGTACGTGCCGCCGGACGGGCCCTGGTAAAGGTGATTATTGAAACCTTCTACCTTTCGGAGGAGGAAAAGATCAAAGCCACTGAGATAGTTGCCAGGTCAGGCGCCGCCTTTGTAAAGACCTCCACCGGTTTTGCCGGCGGCGGGGCGACCGTGGAGGACGTGCGGCTCATGAAAAAGGCCGCAGGGAACCTGATCCGCGTGAAGGCCGCCGGAGGGGTCAGAAACTATGACGACGCCCTGGCCATGATCGAGGCCGGGGCCAGCAGAATTGGAACCTCAGGAGGTATCTCCATTGTAGAAGGGGGAAGCAATGCAGGCCCTGGTTCTGGTTATTGACAGTTTCGGTATAGGCGAGGCTCCTGATGCCGCTGATTTCGGCGATACAGGGGCAAATACGGCCCTTCACATATGTGAACAGGTATCCCCTGTCCGCTGGGACAATCTGAAACGCCTGGGCCTGGGGAACGCCTCCGAGCTTCTGGGGAATCCCTTGCCCGGTTGCCCGGCGGTCCCTGATCCCGTCGCCTCCTTCGGGGTCATGCGCGAGCTCAGCCCGGGAAAGGACACCACCACGGGCCACTGGGAGCTTGCGGGGATACATCTTGAAGAGGCTTTCAGGACCTTTCCCCCGGAGTACCCCTCCTTTCCGGCGGAACTTACGGAAGCTCTGGAAAAGAGGAGCGGCCGATCCATTATCGGAAACAGGGCCGCCTCGGGTACGGCGATTATTCAGGAGCTCGGGGAGGAGCATCTGAAAAGCGGGGCGCTGATCTGCTATACCTCTGCGGATTCGGTCTTTCAGATCGCCGCCCATGAGGAGGTGGTTCCCCTGGAGGAGCTGTACGAGATCTGTGAGGCTGCACGGGAGCTCTGCGACGGGTATTCCGTGGCCCGGGTCATAGCCCGACCCTTTATGGGAGGGCCCGGAAATTTTACCCGGACAAAAAACCGGCGGGATTTTTCCCTGCCCCTGCCGGAAGCGACAATCCTCGATCATCTGCAGGAGAGGGGCGTCCGGACAGTCGGCGTCGGCAAGATCGGTGACATCTTCAACGAATCCGGAATTAGCGAGAGTTACCATGACAAGGGCAACGAGGCCTGTCTGGAACGGACTCTGAGCCTGATCAGGGAACGCCGGGAGGGAGACGACAAGACTTTTATCTTTGTCAATCTGGTGGATACGGACATGATCTACGGCCACCGGCGGGATCCCCGGGGATACCATGATGCTGTGTCCGGGATCGATTCCGCTCTTCCGGAGATCATGACGGGGATGCAGGAAGGAGACCTTCTCATTGTAAGCGCCGATCACGGCTGTGATCCCACCTTTGCCGGAACCGACCATACCAGGGAGTATGTGCCGGTGCTGCTCTATCAGAAGGGAAGAACCGGAAGGTCTCTGGGAATTCGTGAGGGACTGTTTGACTGCGCCCGGACCTTGTCGGAGTATTTTAATGTGGAGTCTTACCGGCGGGGACGTTCCATGTTGAGTGACGCCTGAGTCGGCCCGGATTTTAACTTGCCCTCGTAGTATATATTTTTGTGTGCTACAATAAAGGCAATGTAACAGTCTCGAATAAAGTGAGGGACAAAATGAAACGCAAATTATTAATCTCTATTACAATTTTCACAATTCTTCTTACCGGTCTTTTTGCCGGAGGAAACAAGGAAGTGCCGGAGGTCCCGGCGGTAACATCGGGGACCCAGTATATTTCTCCCAATGGGGACGGTATTCAGGATTCGGCGACCCTGCAGTTTACCGCGAAGGTCTATGTCAAAAGCAAGCAGGGCTATATTCCGGAATACGGAATACAGATATTCAACGAGTCGGATACCCTGGTCCACGAGGTTATCGAGAAAGAACCTTCCGACGTTAACTGGTTTTTCGCCCTGTTCCGGGGCTACGACCTTTTTGAACTGGAGAAGGAGATTACCTGGAACGGCCGGGACCAGTCGGGAAACCTGGTCCCTGAAGGGGCCTACGATGTCCGGCTGTACGTGCTGGATTCCTCGAAGAACAGGACCGAAACCGATGTCGACACCTTTATCGTGGATGTGACTCCACCGGAGGCGACGATTACTCCTCCGCCGAACAATATCTTCAGTCCCAACGGGGACGGTGTCGCCGATGTGTATATCCTTCAGCAGGAAGGATCCGAAGAGCTAGAGTGGAAAGGCGTATTTGCCAACGCGGCAGGTGAAGAGGTCCGGACCTTTACCTGGACGGAATCCGCCCCCGGGGATGTTCTCTGGGACGGGACCGACGACAATGGTACCAAGGCTGATGATGGAGAGTACACCTACACCCTGAACTCCACCGACCGGGCGGGAAACAGTTCGGAAGACTACGTGGTGGAAGACATTATTCTCAACTCGGCGACCCCGGCCATCGATATGAGCCTGGATGCGACCTATTTCTCCCCCGACGGAGACGGACACCAGGACACCATAACTGTAAGCACCACCGTCCAGAATGCCGGGGAGGTCGTACGCTGGACCGGCCGGGTCTTAAGCGACAGTCGGGAGGCTCTTGTCAGCGTAGGTGGAGAGGGCAGTGTACCCGAGACCTATGTTGTTACCGGCTATGACGATCAGGGCCGCAGAGCCCCGGAAGGCTTCTATACCATATCCTATACCGTGACCTATAAAAACGGTTTCTCCACCTCCGCCGAGCGGCGCATACGCCTGGATGTTACAGATCCGAAGGTGGATATCCGCTACGATGATATCTTTTCTCCCAACGGAGACGGACAGAATGATTTCAACGATATCGCCATAAGCTCTACTGAACCGGTCTCCTGGAGCGGACAGCTTGTCGATGCAAATGGCAATGTCCTGATGGAAGGTTCGGGCCGGCAGATTATCAATCAGTTCCGCTGGGACGGACGGGGACCCGGCGGGGAGGCGCTGCCCGACGGCAGCTACTTTGCCAAAGGAGTTTTCACCGACCCTGCGGGAAACCGATACATTCAGGAACCCCTGGAGATCCGTATCGACAATCGGGAGGTGGACATCGCCATGACCACCGGAAAGGTCCTCTCCCCGAATAATGACGGGGTGGAAGACGTACTGCCGGTGGTCCTGGAGCCGACTATAGATGCTGAAATCGCCAGCTGGAGACTCTCCTTCGAAACGGAAGCTGGAGACGCCGTCCAGAGCTATTCCGGCGGTGCCGAACTTCCGGACACCCTCTTCTGGGATGGAAGCACTGAATCCGGCCGCCGTGCCGCGGAGGGGCGCTACAAGGCAAGCCTGCGGGTCGTATACGAGAAGGGCGATATCGTGGAGAAGAAGTCTCCCGCCGTTTACCTGGACATTACTCCACCCAGAATCAAGCTTGCAGTGGCCTCAGAACCCTTCGCCAGAACCAATGGAGATATTGAAGGCGAGGTGCGGGTTGCCATCGACGTGGAGGACGAGACGGAGATCGCCGAATGGAGCATCGATATCCTGAACAGCAGGGGCGAGGTTATCCGCAGCTACGCCGGAACCGGAAACCCGGCTCATCAGATAACCTGGAACGGTACCACCGGCGAAGGTAAGGTCGCCAATCCCGATGACAGTTATCAGGTGCAGGTCAGCATCGTGGACGTTGGGGGCAACAGATCGGTATATACAGAAGGTCTGCCCTTCGATGTAGCCATCATGGTGAAGGACGGGAAGTATTATATTCTCACCCCGAACATCATCTTCGGCGCCTACAAGCATGCCCTTGATTCCGCCGGGGAGGCGATGTACAAGCGCAACCAGGAGTCCCTTGACCGGGCGGCTGCAGTTCTGAAGCGCTACCCCGCCTACGACCTGATTCTCGAAGGTCACGCCCTGAATATCTATCTTGACGGTCCCCGGGAGGATGATGAAGAAGAGATCCTCGGACCTCTGACGGAACGGCGGGCGGCCACGGTACGGGACGCGCTGATTGAGCGGGGAATCCCTGAGGAGCGGATCAGCACGGAGGCCTTCGGCGGCCAGCACCCCATAGTCTCCGTCCGGGACAAGACGATCTGGTGGAAGAATCGCCGGGTCGAGTTCAGGCTGGAGAAGGAATAAAGGAAGGGCATCTGCAAGAAACCTGCTGGTTTTTTACAGGTGCCCGGAATACAGCCGTGTCTATTATTCAGCCCCTTTCCTGTCGATTCCGGCAGGAAAGGGGCTTTTTTGCAGCGGAAAGGCCATGGAAAAACGGACGCCTCCCTCGGGGATATTTTCAGCGCTGACCTCTCCGCCGTGGGACTCCACTACAGCTTTTACCAGGCTCAAGCCCAGTCCCATGCCGGGAACGGTGTTCCCCGGTGCACGATACAGGCGCTCCCAGATTCGGGAGAGCTCCTCCTCCGGTATCGGGGGGCCCTGGTTTTTCACGGAGAGGTGGAATATGTGTCTCTCCTGCTTCCGGTCCAGGCTGCCGTGGAGGGTGATTTCACTCCCCGGGGGGGAATACTTTACCGCGTTATCCAGCAGATTTCCCGCGGCCTGGTTGAAACGTGCAGGGTCCACGGACAGAGCTTCCGGGAACTCTCCCTCCAGCTGAAGGGTAATTTCCCGTTCCGAAGCGACAAACTGGTAGATTTCCATGAGCTTTTCAAGGGACTCCCGGGGATCAATCTTCCGGCGGTTCAGTTTCAGGATTCCCGATTCTGCTTCCGAAATGTCCATAACCGCGGTCAGAAGGGTCAGAATGCGCTCCGACTCTTCCAGGGCATCCGAAAGGGCATCATCCTTCCGGTTCAGGTCCGTACTCTGCAGGGCCAGTTCCGCACTGCTGCGGAGGCGGGTAAGGGGGGTTCTCAGGTCGTGGGCCACCGTGTCCAGGGTCTCCTTCATGCGGCTTATGAGCCCCTGAATGCGTTCAAGCAGCCGATTGAAGAGGTCCACCAGTTCGTCCATCTCATCGGGACGCGGGACATCCCGGCGCAAGGGGAGCCGGGCGCTCAAGTCCCCGGTACGGATTATTGAGCCCAGGGCGGCAGAAAGGCGCTTGAGGGGTGCTATGGCCCTGGAGGCGAGAAAAAGCCCCGCAGCGAGACCAAAGAGCAATACCAGCAAGAGGAGAAGTAGAAAATTTCGCCGGTACAGCCCCAGAAAGGCCTCCCGCCGTTCGGTGCTCATGCCGACCTGGACGAGATACTCCTGGTCCAGCTGTATCGTATTCACCTCCAGGGTAAAGTCCATGCGTTCGCTCTGAATCATGAGAAGGGTATCGAAATCCGATATGTCCTGTTCCTCCAGTACTTTCTGGATGCTGAAGGAGCCCCAGTGTTCCGGATAACTCAGGAAGATTGTATTGTTTGCGGCGGTCGCTACCCGGACAAAGTAGGGCCGTTCATCAAGAATCAGGCTCTCTGCTTCGAGGCTCTCCACAAGACCGTCCAGGCCGGAGGTCTGATAATGTGCCCAGTAGGAGAGGAGACGCCGCTGAATATAGCCCTCATCTTCGCCGCGGAGGGAGCGGTAGAGGGTAATGAAGGTTCCTCCGAAAAGGATCCCGGAAGAAAGAATCATGACCAGGAAAAAGATCGTTGCCAGCCGGATGTAGAGATTCCCCGGCAGGAGCCCCTTATTCTTCAGCTTTGAGGACATAACCGACCCCCCGTACCGTGTGAATGAGCTTCTGCTCGAAGTCCTTGTCTATTTTACTTCGTAATCTGGAAACCAGCACATCCACCACGTTGGTCTGGGGGTCGAAGGAGTAATCCCAGACATGTTCCATAATCATGGTCTTGGATAGCACCTGTCCCTTGTTGCGGATCAGGTACTCCAACAGGGCGAACTCCCGGGGCTGAAGCTCAATTCTGGTTTCTCCCCTGCTTGCCTGATGACTTACCAGGTCCAGGGTCAGATCTCCAGCCTGAAAACTGGTGGGGGAACTGCTGCGGGTGGAACGACGAATCAGGGCCTGGATGCGGGCCATGAGCTCGGCAAAGGAGAAGGGTTTTACCAGGTAATCGTCTCCCCCGGAGCGGAAACCCGAGACACGGTCGTCCACGTCACGTTTCGCACTCAGTATCAGAATCGGTGTCTGGTTCCCCTCGTTCCGGAGATTTTCGATCAGGCTGAGTCCGTCGATTCCCGGGAGCATTATATCGATTATTGCCGCGTCGAAATGACGGATTTTCAGGAGATCGTAAGCATCCTCTCCGCTGCTTACATGATCAACTGCGAATCCGGCTTCCTTGAGTCCTTTTTTCAGGAAATCCGCGATTCCCCTGTCGTCTTCAACCACGCAGATGTTCATCGATTCCTCCCCTGCATACCGATCCCGCTGTCCCCGGACAGGCGCAGCGTATAATCGAAATAACTGGTATTTATCCTCACTTCATTTTACAATAGACTTAAAGGACATGGAACTGACAATCCGTATTCCGGACGACTTACATCTTCACCTCAGGCAGGACCGGACCCTGGAGATCTGTGCTCCCCTGAGTGCCGCCGGCTTTGCCCGGGCCCTGGTTATGCCCAACACCCTGCCGCCGCTGACCAGCCCTGAAGCCCTGCGTCGCTACAGGGAGGAGATAGAGAGTGCAGCCCCGAATCTGAGCCCCCTTCTGACTTTCAAGATAGTCCCCGGCCTCGATCCTGAGCAGGTGGGGCTCCTTAAACGGGCAGGGGCAGTGGCGGGAAAGTACTACCCCGCCGGGGCGACCACCAACGCCGAGGACGGCTTCTCCGATATCAAAGGAGCCTTTCCGCTGTTCCACGCCCTGCAGGCGGAGGAGATGGTTCTTTCCATCCATGGAGAAGACCCGGATGCCCCGGTTTTTCTGCGAGAGGAGGCCTTCCTCTCGCAGGTGCAGACAATAATCGATAACTTTCCCCGCCTCAGGATAGTGCTGGAGCACCTCTCCTGCAGGGCATCGGTTGAGGCCGTACGGTCCTGGCCGGAGAGGGTGGCAGCGACGATTACCGCTCATCATCTGGCTTTTTCTGTGGAGGACCTTCTGGGAGGCAGATTGAACCAGAATCTCTTCTGCAAGCCCGTATTGAAGGGAAGGGAAGATCAGAAGGCCCTGATAGAGGCGGTCGTATCCGGGGATAGCCGGTTCTTCTTCGGTTCCGACAGTGCGCCCCATTCACGGAAGGCAAAAAACGAGGGGGCCGCAGGATCCTTCACCTCCCCCGTGGCACTGCCCCTGCTGGCCGCTGTATTCAGTCAGGCCGGTAAAATAGACAGGCTTGAGGACTTTACTTCACGCTTTGGTGCGGAGTTCTACCGGCTGCCCCTGAACAGGGAGAAGCTGAGCCTGCGCCGGGAATCCTGGACGGTTCCCGCTTCCTATGAGGATATCGTTCCCCTCTGCGCCGGCGAAGAGCTGGAATGGCGGGTACTCAGGGCCTGAAGTCCTTACCCGTCAGTTTTTCTATCCCCTCGTCCAGGGATTCGTCACTGTAGTTCAGGTCCTTCCGCTCGTACTGGGGATCGAAACTTCGGGAGTAGTCAAAGAGTTCCCCCTCCAGTCTGTGGAAACTGTCCTGCTCCATGACCAGGGTCTCCCGGATCCAGCTTTTCCAGTCCTCTCTGGCTTTGCCTCCCAGGTTTTTCAGTCCCGAGCAGAGGGTCTCCGACGCCATGGCGACAAGTCCCCCAAGATGCCTGAGGCAGACCCCCCGGGATTCGCGATACCGTTTTCGAAACCCCTGATCGTCGGTTTTCCACAGGTGGACCACCGTAAAATAGTAGCGCTTCATGGTCGCTTCGAGCCGTTCGCAGATGACGCATCCGGAAACCTGGGACTCGAGTTCTGTGATGGCGGACTCAAGCCTCTTTTTATCGTACTGTCCGATCTTCTCCAGGATTTTTTCCATTCGGAAGGCAGCTTCTGTAAAGCGGGTGTGGGCCAAAAGACTCAAGGCGTGACGTTCTCCCCGTATTCTGCCCAGGGCCGACCAGTGAGCCCTGCAGAAGCCCCGGGCGTTTACGGTGACCCGGGTCTCCGGAGCCATGACCGAGCTGCCGAGATAGTACTTCATGTAACCTTCCTCGGCTTTCTGTTCCAGCAGGCAGAAGGGACACTCGCTGTCCGCCTCAAAGGCGTCCCGGACAGGAATGGTTTCCAGGTTGTATTTCATCTGTTCAGAAGGGTACGTGGAGACTGGGCTTTCTGCAAGTCCCGATAGGGGGAGTCTCTTTCCGGCAGCACTCTTTTCTTAACCCGGTCTTCCTGTTAATCTGGTTTCCGGTCCTTAAAGCCGGACCTGCAAGGAGTTCTGAGTCATGAGATTCCGTCCCTGCATAGATCTGCATCAGGGAAAGGTGAAACAGATAATCGGAGGCACCCTCAGTGACGATGGTGCCCAGGAGAATTTCGTCTCCCCCCGGGATGCCGCCTGGTATGCCGATCTTTACAAAAGGTACAGACTTGCCGGGGGGCACGTAATCATGCTGGGTCCGGGGAATACCGAAGAGGCTCTGAAGGCGCTGAAGGCCTATCCGGGAGGGCTGCAGGTGGGCGGCGGGATAGATCCGGAGAATGCAGGCATGTTTCTCGATGCCGGCGCCATGGGAGTTATAGTAACCTCCTGGGTTTTCCGGGAGGGGCGGATCGACTTTGAACGTCTCGAGGCCATGAAAAAGAAGGTAGGCCGGGAGCGCCTGATTCTCGATTTAAGCTGCCGCCTGAAGGATGGGAGCTACTGGATTGTTACCGACCGCTGGAGCCGCTTCACCCTGACACCCCTGAATGCCGAAACCCTTGAACAACTGGGCGATTCCTGCGGAGAGTTCCTGGTTCACGCCGCGGATGTGGAGGGAAAACAGCAGGGAATCGAGGATCCCGTTGCTGCCCTGCTTGGGGAGGCCTCTCCTGTTCCGGCAACCTATGCCGGGGGTATCAGGAACCTGGAGGATATCGATCTGGTCCGGAGCCTGGGAAAGGGAAGGGTCGATTTTACCGTGGGCAGCGCCCTGGATATCTTCGGCGGCTCTCTGCCTTTTTCAAGCCTGGCCGCCGAATATGCCTGACTGCAAGGAGATGTTGTATGGAACGTGATGCCATCCTGCCGCTGATTCTGAAGGATGAGAAGGGAACCATTGTGGATGTACTGCTGGAATCAGAAAAAGGACACCGTAAAAGCATCGAACAGAGGATAATCTGGCATGTCCACAAGGATACCGGCAGGCTTCTGCCCTACCGGGAGCAGACCCCCTTTAAGGAAATCCTGAAAAAAAGCGGATGGTACGAGGCCCTGCTCTTTTCAAATCAGGATACCCCGACGGAGTCAGCAGAGGAATCTGAGGAATTATCGGAAGCTCCGGAAACCTCCGGGGCTGACACCCTTGGGCGCCTTGCCCGGGTTATCCGGCAGCGGCGCATCAATCTTCCGGAGGGTTCCTATACCACCCACCTCTTTACTTCCGGGGAAGAGAAGATCCGCAAAAAGACCGGCGAAGAGGCGGTGGAACTGATTCTTGCCCGCGAACCCGGGGAGATCGTCTACGAGGCAGCGGACCTGATCTATCACATGCTGGTGCTGCTGGAGTCCCTGGGAATCGACTATTCCGCCGTACTGGCGGAACTGGACAAGCGATCGCGCTAGGTTCACGGAGAATGGAAAGCAACCATGTGGGTTAATAGCTCATTATTAATGATTTCCTCAATCAAGATCAAATCGGAAAACGCTGATTCCATCCAACCTTCAGCAGGCTTTCTCATAGATTATCCTGCTTTTGGTATTTATATCCCAAAAGAATGAGCTTTTATTACTCAATATAAGCTCATATTCTTTTTTCGGGATCGTTTCGTTATCAAGCACCACGATAATATCGATATCACTATCGTTATGTAGATTCCCCGTTGCAGCCGAACCAAACAAGATGATTTTATATGGATCGACCTGCATTAACGCTCCCGTGATTTGATCGATGTATTTTTCATATTCAAGCATCGCATTCATCATATGAGTGAACATATTCTACCTGTCTGTACATGTTCATAAAAACTCAGATTTCTATTTGACAGCAGATGTCTGACGTCGTATAATGAGTGCATGACAATCAGGGAGGCATCCATGGATCTATCAGAAGAACTTCGGATTAAACGCCAGAGAATCACACAGCTGCTTGAGAACCTCGATCTGGACGGCCTTTACCTCAAGAGTCAGGCGAACTTTTCCTGGGCCACCGGGGGAGGAATCAACACGGTAGGAATAACCGGCGAACTGGGCGCAGCGGGGCTGCTATTTACCCGGAGTGGTGATTACGCTGTGTGTAATAATATTGAAGTGAACAGAATGGGCAGCGAAGAAAGACTCGAAGAGCTTGGATTCGTGCTCAAATCCTACACCTGGCACGAAAACAGGGAACAGCAGATCGTACATGAGCTTGTTGAACCCGGGCGTCTGGGAGCTGACTTCGCTTTTCCAGGCGCCCGGGAACTCAAGGCCGAGGTGGCCCGTCTGCGCTACTCCCTCACAGAGTCCGAGCTTGAGCGCTACAGGCAGCTTTGTTACCTGACCAACCTGGCTCTGGAGACAACGGCCGTGGAGGTTCGACCTGGAGACCGTGAGTGCGAAGTAATCGGGCGCCTGTCTGAACGTCTGTGGGCTGACCGCATCGATATTGTAACGACCTTCTGTGCGGCGGATGAGCGCATCGAGCAGTACCGCCACCCTGTGGCTACCCGGAAGCAGGTGGAAAAAAGGGTCATGCTGGGATGCAATGCCCGGCGAAACGGCCTGATTGTCTGCCTGACCCGTTTTGTTCAGTTCGGAACGGTCCCGGAGAAACTGAAGAAACAGTACCGGGACAATGTCGAACTGGATCTCGTTCTCTGGACCAACACCGTCCCGGGCAGATCAGTTCAGGTGCCCTTCAAGGCCGTGGAAAAGGAATACCGGCGCCTGGGATATGACGGAGAGTTTAACCTTCATCATCAGGGTGGTGCTATCGGGTATGCCCCCAGGGATTACCGGGTTGATTTTTCTACCGAAGAAACAATATCGGAAAATCAGCCCTTCTGCTGGAACCCTTCGATTACCGGAACCAAGAGTGAGGACACAATCCTTGCAACACAAGCGGGTCCGGTTCCCCTGACCAGACCAATTATATTTCCAAAACTGCATATGGATGTTAACGGCGCTCGTTTTGAGCGTGCGGACATACTCGTTTTATAGGCGAGAATAGATTTTTCAGGAGGCGTTTGTATGAAAAGGAGAGTAATCCATTGTGCGGCGATACTGCTGGTTCTCCTACTAGTTAGTGGGCCGGTATTCGCGGAAGGACAGGCCGAGAAAGAGTACCCCGCCCGGGACATCGAACTTATGGTTCCCTGGGGTGTCGGCGGTGCGACGGACATAATGTTCAGAACCTTCATGTCGGTTCTTCCCAAGTATCTGGGAGCGCCGGTGATTATTGTCAACCGTCCCGGCGGCGGAGCGGTTCCAGGTTATGCCGAAGCAATGCAGAAAAAGGCCGACGGCTACTACTATGTTGCCTGGGCAACACCCAGTATAACCAAAGTCCATATGAGCAAAACCCCCTACGATGCGGAAACCTTTGAGCCTGTTATTAACCTTGTGAGTGCTCCGATCTGGCTTCTGGTGCCCGGGGATTCACCCTACAAAAACCTCAATGACCTTCTGGCTGATGCGAAACGCCGCCCGGGACAGGTTACCCTGGGTAACGCGGGAGCTGGCGGCGGTACCCACATGATCGCCCTGGCCTTTGAGAATGCCGCAGGGGTACAATTCAACCATGTGCCTCATGCCGGGGGTGGACCCACCGTAGTTGCCGCAGTCGGCGGTCATGTGGATGCCATCAGCGTAGGTCCCCCGGAGGGCGTTGCCCAGCTCGAGAGCGGACAGCTCAGGTGCCTGGCGGTATTTGCAAAGGAGCGGCTCGAGGCTTTTTCTGACTATCCCACCGCGGTAGAGCAGGGGGTTGAGTTCTCCCTTGGCCAGTGGCGGGGAATTGCAGCTCCCAAGGGAACCGACCCGGCCCAGATCAAACACGTCCATGATGCCTTTAAAAAGACCATGGAAGATCCTGATTTTATCAAACTTGCCGATAATGCAGGGCTTCTGCTGGATTACAAAGGCACCGAAGAGTTCAAGGAGTGGGTAGCGGAGCAGGACAAGCTCTATGAGAATATAGTCAAGTCCAATAAGCTCGGTGACCGCTACGAGTACTGACGCAACAGTCTGACGTGTAATGCATAATGTGCAGGTAATACCGGGTCAGCCGGTATTACCTGATTTATCTATCAGGGAGTATCTATGGCCAAGGCCAATATAGTTATAGGTTCGATCTTTTTTCTGCTGGCACTATTGATGTTCGCAGTTGCCCTTGATTTTCCGAAGCCCCAGGTCTCGGGACTTTCTCCCCGGGTGTTTCCCCAGTTTGTGGCTGTCTGTACCATGATCTTTTCCGCCATGCTGATAGTCAAAAATGTACGGCTTCTTGCGGGAAAGGATACTGTGGTGCAGGAGAAAAAAAAGCTGGATTCTCAGTTTGCGGCACGCTTCGGTATCTTCAGCGCAGCGGGGGTTCTGTATGTTCTCTTAATTGATAAAATTGGATACCTTATAGCAACCCCTATTCTGATAGCAGCCACCATGCTCCTCTTCAACGAAAAACGCTGGTTTCGGGTACTGATGGTCTCGGTGCTCACGACGCTGATATTGTACATGCTGTTCCGCATGGTATTCCGCGTACCTCTGCCCAGAAATCCTCTGTGGTAATGTAAAAGGATAGGCTTATGTCCGCATTGATTCAGGGACTTCAATTCGTTTTTACTCCCATAAACTTTCTGTTTCTGTTTATCGGCACCGCCGGGGGTATTGTCGTCGGTGCCATTCCCGGTCTTACGGGTTCCGTTGGAATGATCCTGCTGCTTCCCTTTCTGTTTTATCTGCAGCCGGCGGTTGCCCTGATAATGCTTGCCGGGATGTTTTGCGGCGCCATTTACGGCGGGTCAATCTCGGCAATCCTGATTTCCACCCCCGGGACCCCTTCGGCAGCAGCTACGGTACTGGACGGCTACCCTCTGGCCCAGAAAGGAGAAGCCGGCAAGGCTATCGGTGTCGCCACCATAGCGTCCACCTGCGGCGGGATTATCTCGACTCTGTGTCTTATATTTATCGCACCCCAACTGGCCCGGGTTGCCTTGAAATTCGGTCCGGAGGAGTACTTTGCCCTGATGGTCTTCGGGCTGACGGTAATCGCGAGCGTTTCCGGCGCTTCCCTGGTCAAGGGGATCCTGTCGGGACTGTTCGGCCTGTCCATTGCGGTTATCGGCATTGATCCCATATCGGGCTACGATCGCTTCTCCTTCGGTATTCCCAACCTGATGACCGGGTTTCCCATGCTGCCGGTGCTGATAGGTTTGTTCGCAATTTCACAAATTTTTATCGAACTGCAGAAGATCGGGCAACCCCTTACAATCTATAAGCAGAAGATTAAAGGTGTTCTACCGACCAGAAAGGAGCTGAAAGACCTGTTCAAGGTAATAATTCCCTCCTCTTTTCTGGGGACTTTTATCGGCATTATCCCCGGAACCGGAGGGGCCATCGCCTCTTTCATGGCCTACAACGAGGCGCGGCGTTTTTCCAGGGACAAGGAGAGCTTCGGTGAGGGTAACATTCTGGGTATCGCGGCGCCGGAGGCCGCAAACAACGGAACCACCGGGGGCGCCATGGTTCCCCTGTTGTCCCTCGGAATTCCAGGAGACGTGGTTACCTCGGTTATGCTGGGCGCCCTGATGCTTGTGGGCCTCAGGCCGGGCCCGCTGATGTTCAAGCAGAATCCCGAGATAATAAACGCCCTCTTTGTCGGCTTTATGACCGCTCAGTTTCTGATTCTCGCCCTTGGCCTGTTGAGCGTACGGGTTTTTCCGGCCATACTCAGGGTTCCCTCATCGATTCTGTTCCCGGTGATTCTGGCCCTCTGCTTTCTGGGGTCCTTTTCTCTTGGAAACAGTGTTTATGACATGTTCGTGGCCCTGATGTTCGGGATAATAGGCTTTTTCCTGAGGAAGTTCGGCTTCGCCATGGCCCCCATCATTCTCGGCATTATTCTGGGGCCCCTGGCGGAGCAGAACCTGGGGAAGGCCCTGATTATCTCCCATGGAAACTGGGGGACCCTGTTCAATTCCCCCATTGCCCTCTTCTTCTACGCCATTTCCCTGGCATCGGTCAGCTATTCCCTGATGCGCATGAAGAGGCCCAACAAGCAGCACTGATACGGGAAGGGGCGGCATCGCCGTCCTGAACTGAAAGCAGAACAGAATCGGAGAAGGCAGGTCCGATGGCGACTGAAAAAAGGAGTACAGCATGAAACTGCGATACGGCATTATCGGTACAGGAATGATAGCGGAACACCAGGCCAGGGCCCTGGGGGATGTGAAAGATGCTGAGGTAACGGCGGTGCTGAGCCGCAGCAGCCTGAGAGCCCGGGACTTCGCGGAAAAGTTCGACTGCAGGGCCTGCACGGATATGAGTGAGTTCCTTACGGAGGTCGACGCTGTCTCAATCTGCACCCCCGCGGGGCTGCACCTGGAATCGGCCCTGCCTGCCCTGGAGGCGGGAAAACACCTGATGGTGGAAAAACCCCTCGAAATCAGCCTTAAACGGGGTATGCAGATCGTCGAGGCGGCGGAAAAGAAAAACCTCAAGCTTGGCGGGATTTTCCAGTCCCGCTTTTACGAGAGCTCCCGGGTAATTAAAAATGCCCTCGAGGAGGAACGCTTCGGCCGCCTGATTATGGGAGATGCCTACGTAAAGTGGTTTCGCAGCCAGGAATACTATGACCGGACTGACTGGAAGGGTACGTTTGAGTACGACGGAGGCGGTACCCTGATGAATCAGGCGATTCACGCGGTGGATCTATTACAGTGGTTCATGGGACAGGTGCGGAGCGTCCAGGCCCGCTGCTCCATCCTGGGACACTCGGGTATCGAAGTGGAAGATACTGCCGCAGCAGTGCTGGAGTTCGATAACGGCGCCCTGGGGGTCATCGAAGGTTCGACGGCCGTGTATCCCGGATTCTTGAAAAGAATCGAGATATCCGGAACTCAGGGTACTGCGGTCCTGGAAGAGGAGGAGCTCAAGACCTGGAGTTTTGAGTCCGAGAGGCCGGAGGACCCGGAAATCCGGGAGCGCTGCGGGGTACAATCAGGCTCCGGCGGCGGAGCCTCGGATCCCGGTGCCATCAGCACTCTGGGGCACCGGCTTCAGTTTGAGGATTTTACCCGGGCCGTACTGGAAGACGGGGAACCGTTTATAGGCGGAATCGAATCCCTGAAATCGGTGGCAATAATCGAAGCAATCTACGCAAGTGGAAAAAGCGGCAGGATGGTTCCGGTGGAGCGTTTGTAGTTTCCTGCCCGCTAACTGGCCTTATCAGACTTGCGGCGTACAAGGCGTTCGTGGCTGTTTTTCAGATGGGTCTGCATGAGGGAAAAGGCTTTGTCCGCGTCATGTCCCGCGATGGCTTTGTATACGGCAGTGTGTTCCTCCAGGGCCACACCGTGGTCCCGGATGGTCGGATTGGAATCCGCGTAGGTATTCAGGATTGAATCGAGAATGATCGGAACGACCCGCATAATGATCTGGTTGCACGAGGCTTCGGCTATGCTGCGATGAAAATCCAGCTCTATTGCCATACCGATACGGTGCTCATGGACAACCTCCCGCATCTTTTCTATGCACTCCCCGATCTTGTTCAGGCCCTTCTCCGTGGCGTTTTCCGCCGCCAGGCGGGCTACTCCCGGTTCAATGGCGAGGCGCGCCTCGGCCAGGGATATCTGCAGGTCCGGGGCCAGTATAAACTCAAGACCCAGCGGGTCTCTGGCTAGCCCCGGGGCACGGGAGACGAAGGTGCCCCGGCCACGGACAATCTCCACAATGTTCTGGGATACCAGGGAGTTCACCGCCTGCCGGATTGTGGGACGGCTGACCCCGAAGAGCCGGCCCAGCTCGATCTCGTTGGGAATCTTGTCCCCGGGTTTCAGGTGCTCGTTTCGTATGAGCATCTTGATGTGTTCGGTGACCTCGTCTGAAAGGCGGTGCCCCGAAGAGCCAAGCTTTTTGTACATACCAATAGTCTCCCAAAATACTGTATAGGAATACTATAAGAGGTAAGACAACTGTCGTCAATGGTTACAAGTGTTTATTGCACCTCGTCCAGCATTCTGGACTCCCTGTCAAGATGGCTCGTATCGCCCAGCACCCTGAGCCGCCAGGCTCCTTGAGCGTATTCGAGCATATTGAGGGCGCAGTTGTAGAGGGCAAAGCTGCGGGGGGCATTGTGGGGAATGTGCAGCACATGCCGCAGCATGGTGCTGATAAAGGCACCATGACTGACCGCAATAATCCTCTCATGAGTATGTTTTGCTGCAATATCCCGAAGGAAGGACCGGCCCCGATCCAGGAGCTGGTTCAGGGACTCCCCCTCAGGGATGATATAATCAACCTCGAAGTAGCGCTCCCAGATATCCGCGTGGCCGTCGCGGATATGATCGAAGGTGAGTCCGGTAAGAATGCCCACGTTGCGTTCCCGCAAACGGATATCGGATTCCGGTCTCAGTCCGCATTCATCGGCGATAATCCGGGCCGTGGAAAATGCCCTGCCCAGATCGCTGGTGTAGACGGCCGAGGGAGACAGGGCCGCGATCCGTTCTGCCAGTAAACGGGCCTGGCGCTCTCCCTCGGATGTAAGAGGGCTGTCCGCCTGCCCCTGGAAGCGTTGCTGTGTGTTCCACTGGGTTTCGCCGTGGCGCAGAATGTAAAGTTCGGTCATGCCTGTCGAGAATACGTATTATGCCTGCCCTGGGCAAGAGCCGGAGTCGGTTCCTGCTAAAATCTTCCCCCAGCGCCCTCGGCATGGGCTGCTGGCCATCGAGGCAAACCGGGAAAATGGCCCAACGCCCTAAGCCCGTTGATGTCAGCACCTTTCGGCTTCTTGTTTTCTCCTCTTTTTCGCGGTATTCTTGAAGCAGAAACAGAATCCTCCGGTTCTACCATTTTGATAACGGAGGATATGTAGATGGGAGATCCTGCAATGACCCTGGGTCCGGAAGAACTTCAGAAAATCGGTGATTATGTCCGTTTGCATCTGCCCGACTGGATGCAGGGGATGCCCGCCGCCGGGCGGAACAACGACATCATTGAACGCGCCGTACGGGTGGAGGAAGAGCTCAAGGCCCAGCGGGAGCTGATGCAGGTCCGTTTCGAGTCCCTGCAGGAGCTGATGGAGACCCGCTTTGAGGCGATGAACAGACGCTTTGAGTCGCTGCAGGAGCTGATGGAGACCCGCTTCGAAGCAGTCGACAGGCGTTTCGAGGTGGTGGACAAGCATTTTAACAGCCTGCAGTGGACCATGGGGCTGGGCTTCACCCTCATAGCCGCGCTGATGGGGATTTTCAACTTTTTCTGATCCACCTTCAGCTGTATCATCATGTATGAGTGCAGGCATGGTGCTTCCCGACGGCTAAATCTTCCCCGCTATCCGGTCTCCCATCTCACCCGTCCCGATCTGCTTCATCCCCGGGGACATGATATCCGCAGTACGGTAGCCCTCGTCCAGAACGCCTTCGATGGCGGCGTAGATGTCGTCGTAGGCTTTGTCCAGCCCCAGGCTGTACTTCAGCAGCATCCCGGCGGAGAGGATCTGGGCGATGGGGTTCGCGATTCCCTGTCCCGCGATGTCCGGGGCCGAACCGCCGGAGGGTTCGTAGAGACCGAAGGGCAGCTCGCCCTCGGAGGCCTCCGCCAGGGAAGCCGACGGCAGCATTCCCAGGGAGCCGGTTATCATGCTGGCTTCATCGGAGAGTATGTCTCCGAACATGTTGCCGCAGAGCATTACATCGAACTGTCGGGGGTTCCGGACCAGCTGCATGGCCGCGTTGTCCACGTACATGTGGCTCAAGCTTACATCGGGGTACTCCGCTCCCAGTTTTGTGATGACCTGCCGCCACAGCACCATGGTGGACAGGACGTTGGCCTTGTCGATGGATACCAGCCGGCTGTTGCGCCTGCGGGCGGTCTCGAAGGCCAGGCGACCGATGCGTTCGATCTCATCGGCGGTATAGACCATGGTGTCGAAACCCTTTACGCCGTCGTTTCCCTTGGGCTGGCCGAAGTAGATACCCCCGGTGAGCTCCCGGACGACCATGACGTCGAAGCCTTCGCCGATTATCCCGGCCTTCAGGGGAGAAGCCTCTTTGAGCTGGGGAAAGACAATAGCGGGCCGCAGGTTGGCGAAGAGCCCGAATATTTTTCGCAGCGGCAGGAGGGCCCCCCGTTCCGGCTGCTCCTCAGGCGGAAGGGTCTCCCATTTGGGGCCTCCAACCGAACCGAAGAGAACTGCGTCGGCCTTGCGGCAGGTTTCCACCGTATCTTCAGGCAAAGCCTTCCCGTGCCGGTCGATGGCGATTCCCCCTACGTCGGCGGGGGTAAAGTTGAAGGAAAGGTCGTACTTGCCTGCGATTTTCGCCAGGACCTTTTCGGCCTCCGCCATCACCTCCGGCCCGATTCCGTCGCCGGGGAGCACTGCTATGGTATAGGTCTTCATGGAACCTCCTGTATTTCTGCATCTGTTGCTTAATAAATACTTAAGTAACCGTAATTATACTAAATATACTGTTCCGGGAAAAGAGGGCGGGTCCTGTGTATCTGTATTAAAATGCTGATTTTCGCTATACTCCCGGTATATGGATTCTTCTACCCTCATCAGCCTGGCCGGCATCTGTGCCGTCGCCTTTTTGTCGATCTATTCTCAGGTTTATCTTTCCCGGCGTAAAAAGCGTCTTGCCGATAAAATTGCCGCAGGTCCCAAGGTCATCGATGTCCGCAATCCCAAGGAGTACCGGCAGGACCGTTACCCCGGAGCGATTAATATTCCCGTTCAGAAGCTCTACATGGAACCGACGAAAGCGGGACCGAAGGATGTCCCGATTCTGGTTTATTGCCAGAACGGCAGCCGGGCCCGCCGGGCCAGGCGCATCCTCAAAGCCTATGGCTATAAGGATGTAACCAACGCCGGAGGGCTGGAAAAACTGAAAGCCCTGAGCTGACAGCCGTTTTTAAAAGCTTGACATCTCGTATGCATACTCCCATACTGAATACGTATCCAAATAAATAGTACGTACTCAAGGGGCAATCTTGTCCCGGGAGGTCAGATGTGTCAAAACGTGTAACCCTGAGCATTCCCGACGCCCTCTACCGTAAACTCGAAGAATGGCGGGACAGTTTTAACCTGAGCCGTGTTTTCCAGGATGCCCTGGCGGAAATGATCCGCCGTAAGGAGTCCCTTATGGAACGGTTTCATGATGATCTTCCCCAGATTATAGCCCGTCTGAGGCAGGAAAAACGGGAGGCGGAGGGGAGCTGGGAAAAGCTGGGCCATGACCGGGGACTCCTGTGGGCCCGGAGCGCTCACTGGCTGGATCTGAAAAAGACCCTCTCCTGCGACGCTCATACCCTCCTTGGAGACACCTCTCCCTTTTCGGACGCCTTCCGGAAATCCCTGGAAGAAGAAACTGCCGGAATTGACAAAGAAGACAGGGCAGACTTTACCGGCACGTTTGCGGCAGGCTGGCTCTCCGGAGTCAGAGAGTTCTGGACCATGGTGGAGGACAAGCTGTGAAAAAGAGTCCTCGCCTGGTCGGTCTGGATATAGGTTCTGTTTCCGTTTCCCTGGTGAGCTTGAACAGTCAGGGCGAGCTGCTGGGTCGGGATACTGCCCTTCACGGCGGACATGTGGAAGAAACGATCAGTCGGCTGCTTGATGGATGCGGGAAGGACCCCGGAATCTCCATTGCCGCCACCGGTTCAGTCCCCTCCGGATTTGTCTGTGCCGGGAAAATCAACTCCCAGGTAGCCCTGATCCGGGGTGTCCGGGAAAAGTATCCCGAGGTACGGGGAATCCTCCATGTCGGGGGGGAGCGCTTCGGACTTCTCAGCTTTGACGCCTCCGGTGAATACCGCAGGGCTCGGAAGAACTCAGGGTGTGCCGCCGGTACGGGAAGCTTTCTCGATCAACAGGCAGAACGCCTGGGACTTTCCGGCAGCGCTGAACTCGCGGCCATTGCCGACACCAACACAGGAGAGATCCCCCCCATTGCGACCCGCTGCGCTGTTTTTGCCAAAACCGATCTGATCCACGCCCAGCAGGAGGGCTGGAGTCTTGCCTCCATCTGTGACGGACTCTGCAGGGGCCTTGCCCGCAACATTGTGGATTCTCTTTTTACCGAGTTCCCGGATTACCCGATCCTGATGTGCGGCGGGGTTGCTCTGAACGGAGCCGTGCGCCGTCATCTGCAGGAAATTCTCAAAGTCCCGGTTACCGCGGAAGCGGAAAATGCCCTCTACTATGCCGCCGAAGGCGCTGCCCTGGAACTGCTGGATACAGTATTGGAGCCCGTGCTCTCCCTGAATGTTCCCGGGGATAGAATGATCGGCTGCGCAAAGGGCGAAAAAAATGCCGCCTCCGTATATCCGCCCCTGAGCCTGAATCTCAGCAATTATCCGGATTTCCGTGGCCTTGAATCCTACCGCTTTGTGCCGCCTGCAAAGGCAGGAACCGGGGATGTGGAGGTGGATATCTATCAGGTTTTACGGGAAAACACGGATGTCTACATCGGAATCGATGTGGGGTCCACGAGTACCAAGGCTGTTTTGATGGATCCGTCCCGCAGGGTTCTTGCCGGCTTCTACACCCGGACCTCAGGCCGTCCGGTCCGTGCCCTGCAGGGTATCCTCGCCGCGGTGGAGGATGTCTCCCGGAGAACTGGCTGCGGCTTTCAGGTGATCGGCTGCGGAACCACCGGCTCGGGACGCAAGCTGGCGGGAGCTGTCCTGGGGGCGGATACAGTGCTGGACGAGATAAGCGCCCACGCCCGTGCCGCCGTGGAGATCGATCCGGAGGTGGATACGATCATCGAAATCGGCGGACAGGACGCCAAGTTTACCACCCTGAAAAACGGTCAGGTTACCAGTTCCATCATGAACAATGTCTGCGCAGCGGGAACCGGGAGTTTTCTCGAGGAACAGGCCCGGAAACTTGGGACCAGGGTGGAGGAATACGCGGCATGTACCGAGGGTGTCGCAGCGCCCCTTTCGTCCGACCGCTGTACCGTCTTCATGCAGCGGGACCTGAATCATCTGCTCTGCGACGGCTGGAAACGGGAGGAGGTTCTTGCGGCGGCCCTGCATGCGGTACGGGAGAACTACCTGCAGAAGGTGGCCGTCGAGAGCCGCATGGGAGAAAAAATCTTTTTCCAGGGTGCCACCGCCAAAATAAAAACCCTGGTGGCGGCCTTTGAACAGAAGCTTGGCAAGGCCATCCTCGTCTCTCCCTGGTGTCATTTGACAGGGGCCCTGGGGGCAGCGCTGGAGCTGTCTGACCGGCGGGTCGTCTCCGATTCCTTCAGAGGCCTGGCTCTCTGGAGAGAGGAGATTCCCGTGCGAAGCGAGGTCTGCGATCTTTGTACGAACCACTGCAAGCTCACCGTCGCTGAAGTTGCGGGAACAAGCGTGGCCTACGGCTTTCTCTGCGGCAGGGACTACGGTACAGGTCATTATGTTCGTGGGAGCGGCAGTACCTTCAATCTGCTGGGGGCGGAGAAAAAAGCTGAAGGCCCTGATCCCGAATCCTCTGTACCCGAAGCATCCTTTTCAGTGGGACTGCCTTCAGCATTATACCTGAGGGAGGACCTGCTCTTCTGGAAGACCTTTTTCGCGGAACTCGGGATTCCCGTCGTTTCCGGGGAGGGTATTCAGGACGGAGTAGCCGAAGGCCGCCGCCATACCGGAGCGGAATTCTGCGCTCCCCTGACGGAGCTTCACGGCCAGGTACATCGGCTTGCGGACTCGGCGGATTATGTTTTTCTACCCGTCTACATGGAAACGACGAAGGAGAAAAAGGACCAGCGAAAATTCTGTTACTACAGTCAATTCGCGCCGGCCATCCTGGCGAACCATTTCCCGGAAGGAAAACTGATCAGTCCCGTTGTGCAGGCCAACTCCTTTCCCTTCAAGGCTCAGGGGGAGCTGTATAACGCTCTTAAGGGGCTTCCGGGAAAGTACTCCTTTCTGTCCATTACTCGGGCAATAGAGAAAGCAGCAGCCGCTAAAAACCGGCGCAGAGAGGCCCTTGAAGAGCAGTTCGAAAAAGAGCGGAACAGGGCAGGGGATTCGGATGTTCAGGTTGTTCTTCTTGGCCGGCCCTATACGGTTCTCTCGCCGTTCATGAACAAGGGAATACCGGAGATCTTCGCCAAACTCGGGGTGACAGCTTTTTATCAGGATATGCTTCCTTCGGACCCGGAAGCCTCCGGAAACCTGAGGACACTCCTGGAACAGGTCCACTGGCATTATGCCTCCGGGATTCTCGAAGCCGCCGAGACTGTTGCCCGAACTCCCGGACTCTACCCTGTTTTTGTCAGCTCCTTCAAATGTTCCCCCGATTCGTACCTGCGGAGCTATTTCCGGCAGATCATGGATGCCCGGGATAAACCCTATCTTATTCTGGAGCTGGACGAGCACGGTTCCAGCGTCGGGTATGAGACCAGGATCGAGGCGGCCCTGCGTTCCTTTGGCAATCATCGTAACATGGAGAAGGGCGGCGGGACGAAGGTGGACTACTCAGGCCTGCTTCCCGACCTGACTGCGGACCTCCGGAATAAAACAGTGCTGCTGCCGAACTGGGACCCTCTGACGATTCCTCTGATCGCGGCGAACCTGAAACGGGAAGGTGTTGACGCACGGGTCCTGAGTGAGTCGGCCGATTCCATCCGAAGGGGTCTGCGCCACAACGACGGTCAGTGCATTCCCATGAATGCCGTCGCGGAGGAGGCCATGGATTATGTGCGCAGGAACGGACTCGATCCGGCGAACACCGTTCTCTGGATGATGAAGTCCGATCTTGCCTGCAATATCGCCCTCTATCCCCACCACATCCGGTATATCTTCAGGAATTACGGCGGCGGTATGGAAAAACTGGGGGTCTTTACCGGAGACATTACCTTCGGAGAGGTATCCATTACCGCCGCGGTGAACACTTACTTCGCTTTTCTGTTCGGGGGACTCCTTCGGAGAATCGGATGCCGCCTCAGGCCCTACGAGATGAATCCGGGGGAAACCGACAGGGTAATTGCCCGGGGCATCGAAAATCTCGAGGAAGCTTTTCTGGGGCGGAAAAGAAAAGAGGATGCCGTCAGGGAAATAATTGAAAAGGTGGAAGCAATTCCGGTGACTGACGCCGAGCGCCCCAAGGTCGCGATCTTCGGGGATATATACGTCAGGGACAATGATGTATTCAACAACAACCTTATACGCTTCATTGAGAATCACGGGGGGGAGGTAATCACCACACCGTACAGCCAGTATGCCAAGATGATTTCCGATGCCTATTTCAAGCGCTGGTTCGCGGAATATCGTTTTCCGACCCTCCTGGCCTACAAGACACTGCTGGCTGCCGTTGAGCTTCTGGAACGCAGCTATCAGAAGCTCTTTGACCGGGTGTTGCCCCTGTCCCATGAGCGCTATGACGAGCCTGCTGAAGAGATCCTTGAACGTTTCGGCATGAAAATAGAGCACACCGGTGAATCCATGGATAATATCCTGAAAGTCTGGTATATCAAGCGTCACTATCCGGAAGTCTCCCTTTTTGTACAGACCAGCCCCGGTTTCTGCTGCGCAGGGCTTGTTACCGAGTCCATGACCCGCAGGATTGAAGAGGTAACCGGAGTCCCCGTGGTCAGCCTTACCTACGACGGTACCGGTGCGGATCCCAATGAAATACTGGTTCCGTACCTGCGCTTTCCCCTTTCAACGGAGAAGAAGCTGAAGAGCGACATGGAACTGCAGACCGGCTGAACCCTGTCCCGGCCTGCGTGTCTGTACCTGGAAGAATAATAGAAGGCGGCTGGCGAATAAGCCGCGCAGTGACGTCGGTTTTCGTAATATTTCCGTCCATGAATACGAATCCGGCGACTGGAACCTCACGAGTCGATACGTACCAACATACTCACCGATTTTTATCGTTATAATTAGGCAGTTCCGGATTTCTGACCTCATATAATAAAAGTAATGGAATTATTTGACCTGTGGCCTCTGCCGGGATATAATGAAAACGATATATTACCACAAAATGAAATAGGCGGTTTCGGTGGGGAATCAATTACTGCCCTGCATTCTGTGCATTTCCATAGCTCTTCAACTGGCATCTACTGTATACGCATTGGTCCTGATAAAAACATCCGGTTTTTTCAAACCCTGGCTGCTGATTGCATCTGCAATTGCCCTGATGTCTGTCCGGCGGATAGTCAGCTTGATCCAGATGCTCAAAAGCGGTGTTTTCCCTCCGGAAGCCCTGGAGCCGGAACTGATTGCCCTGATTATCACCGTGTTGATGCTTTCTGGTCTGCTTTTGTTCGGACCCGCTTTTGAAATCATTAAAAGGCAGCGTGAACAGGAGGTACAGGAAAAGAACTATCTCCTTCGGGAGTCCCATCATCGGATCAAGAACGATTTGCAGATTCTTAAAAGCCTGATCAATCTACAAATGAACAGCTCCCTATCCGGCGATTCTGCGAAGCTTTTAAGGGAGATCGATCTCAGGATCAGCTCGTTTCTGCTGCTTCATGAATATATGTACCGGGATGGTGTTTTCGGTATCTCCTTTCGTGATTACATCAGAAGGCTTGCTGATTCCATACATGCAGCCTTTGATGATGGCAGGGTTGCGCTGAGTTTGAATATTTCCGATACCGGGGTGGAACGAAAAAACCTTCTCTACTGCGGGATAATTCTCAACGAAGCCCTTACCAACGCCTATAAATATGCCTTCGGGCAGACGGAATCTCCCAGGATAATCGTTTCCGACCGGGTGGAAAACGGACGTCATTATCTTACCATTACAGACAACGGTTGCGGTTTTGAAACGCCGGGAGCAAGCAGCGAATCTTCCTATGGGCTTTCCCTGATCCAGGGGATAGCCGGAAGTGAAGGTTGGGATTTCCGCATAGATGGCAGCGACGGCACCACCGTGGAGGTATCTTTTCCCGCGGTTGTGGATGTATGAGAACAAGAAAAAAAAACACCGATGGGAGGATAAGAAAGATAAAAAAAATCCCGGCAGAAAATACCGGGATTAATAGTGAATCGTGGCAGTCTAAAGTTTCATTCCGCCTTCAATGCCTATGCCGTGAATGAAGAGGTCGGTGTCGTCATAATATTCAGTCAATACGCGAGAGAATTTTAATCCCAGGAAAGCACCGTTTTGAAACTCATATCCGGCGCTAACTGCAAATCCAAAGAGAAGATTATTATCGTAATCATCGTCGCTGCTGCTGGTGTCATTACTGGTGTCAATTTCGATGTCTCCTAACAGATAAAAAAGATCGGGACCGCCCATTATATAGAATGATCCTTGATCAAGAGGAAAGAGGCCTTTCAGATAGACAGGGATTTCCAGCATTTTCCAGGTTTCGCGAATCCAGTCATCACCGTCTCCATATTGCATCGAAGCGAGGGTAAATAGCAGTTCAGGCTGAATGGCAAGTGTGCTTGAGACCTTGTGTTCAATGAATCCACCGATGCTGAAGCCAAAAGAAAATTCATTATCGACTTCGACACCATACATAAACTCATAATAGTCCTGCACATCTCCCCAGCCGTCTCCGGTCCAGGAATAATCACTCAAGGCACCCTTTAATCCGAAAGATGTCTGGGCAAGCGCAGGCAAGACAAGCAGAGACAGCATAACCAGAACAACAACAATTTTTTTCATCACATTCTCCTAAGATGTTTTTAAAATTAAAGCTTATAAATTTCCTGCTGTCAATTATCATTTTTATCTAAAAGGTATATTTTTGTTCCCAGGCTTTTACGGTTATTATTTAGTTGGAATCCAAACTAAATATAATGCTTGTTGGAAGGTCCATATCCTAACGAGCCCACGAAGCTCGCAGAGAATGAAGCTTGAAGCGGCGGTATGCAGATCTTTTTCATCCTCCGCATCTTTGTTTCCCAATTTTCTCCCTGTATCTATGTGATTTCTGAGGCTCAGTAGCAAAAACCTCCACCTTTCAATGGCCTGAATCCTGTCCGTTTTCCAGCCCCAGCAGCCGGTGGATGGTCCCTGAAGGATCGCCGCTTATGGAGGTTCGTACTTCTCCTGTAAGTTTGCCCTGCTTCATCACACAGACCGTGTCAGCCAGAAATACCGCTTCTGCGATATCATGGGTTATAAAGAGGATCGTGTTCCCCAGCTTTCGCTGGATGTTTTTCAGTTCCCTCTGAAGTTTTTCCCGGGTTATGGCGTCCAGGGCGGAAAAAGGCTCGTCCATCAGCAGGAAACCTTTCCTCTGACAGAGAGCCCTTGCCAGGCTGATTCTCTGGGCCATTCCTCCCGACAGCTGCCGGGGGTAACTTCGTTTCCATGCCTCCAGCCGAACCAGTCTCAGGGCCTCATCGATCCGGGCCTCCCTGTCCTGATTGTCCAGAAAGATATCCTGGGTCCGTTTAAGGGCCAGCAGGAGATTCTCCTCAACGGTTTTCCAGGGAAGAAGGCGGGAGTCCTGAAACACAAGCGCCGGAGGGCTCTCCGGATTGTCCCGCCGGATTCGTCCGCTATCGGGTTTCAGCAGACCTGCCAGCAGTTTCAAAAGGGTTGTTTTACCGCAGCCGCTGTCTCCCACCAGAGCGGTAATCTGTCCTGAAGGGATTATAAGGCTGATGCCGTCCACGGCTTTGACAGGTCCTTTGCTGTGCAGGAATGTCTTGCTCAGGTTTTCTATATCGATGCGGGGGGCTACCATGTCCGCCCCTCTTCGAGATTCTGCCATGGTATCCAGCTGTTGAACAGCTTCATCAGGACACGGTCCAGCAGGATACCGCAGATTCCCAGGGTCAGAATTCCCACGAATACCCGGTCTATCCGTCCCATTTCCTGGGAATCCAGAATCAGGTAGCCGATACCCGAGGCGGCGGCGATCATTTCCGCTCCCATCAGTGCCCGCCAGCTGTAGCTTATCCCCAGCTGAATACCCGTCAGAATTGAGGGAAGAGCCGAAGGAATCAGCACCGCTGCAAGGTAGTCCCCCCTGGTCAGTTGCAGCGAGTCGGCCAGTTCCCGCCAGCTTTCATCCACGGTATTCAGGCCGCTCAGTACATTGAGGAATACCGGAAAAAAAGAGGCCATAACGATGACGGCGGTTTTGGAGGCTTCGCCGATGCCGAACCACAGGATAAGCAGAGGAATCGCCGAGAGAGGTGGTATGGAACGAAGGAATTCCAGGCTTCCTTTTGTCAGGTTCCTGATCCAGCCCAGAAAATGGATCAGAATGCTCAAGGGCAGAGCGATACCCAGGGTAATGACGAATCCCGTCAAAACCCTCCTCAGACTGACACCAAGGTGTCGTATCAGCTCCCCCCGGGACAGCAGGGTCCATGCTGCTTCTCCCACCCGGCGGGGGGAGGGGAGCAGGTAGGGATGGACCCATTCGTTCCGGGACGCTGTTGTCCAGAGGATGAGTACCAGAAGCGGCAGTACAAGCTTACCGGCCCCCGCGCCAGGCTTAGCTGTGGATATCCGCATAGGCCTGCAGACCGTACCATCCGGCTTTTCCTTCTGGTTCCAGGGAACAGGGAGGAATTGCTTCGCCGGAGAAGAAATCCCCCTCGTGGTTGATGATTGATTGGGCTTTTCGCCATTTGAAAGCCATATAGGAGGCGTATTCTTCATCCGTCAGCCGGCGGTTCTGGAAACGGGACACCTGGCTGCGAAATTCATCGTCGAAATAACCCGGAGCCGGCAGATAGCTTCGGCGATCCTCACCGATCTGGACTTCGAAGTAAAAGCGTCCTATGTATGCGCCCGGGGCTTCCGCAGGACCTGCCTGGGGATCCACCGTCAGTCTGTGGGGAGCCAGAGTAGGGATGCGGGTGACCATTTCGATGCACTCCAGTATTCCCCTTCCGGGAAAGGCCGTAAGAAGGGCCATTTCATTCCGCCGCGGGGCGGTCCGGGGACTCATCTCCCGGATCGCCTGTTCGAAGAGCCGGAACGCCACTGCGGTGGCGATGACCTGGGTGGGCCCGCAGTAAGCGTAGAGCTGATCCCAGCTGATACTGACAGGGTCCCTCTGATCCGTAAGGACCAGAGGTCGGTTCAGGTATCTATTGAACATCCAGTAACCTGCTCTTCAGGTCTTCGGTACTGACCTCTCCTTCGATCATTCCCAGGTCTCTGAGGAAGGCGATGTCTTTCATAAGTCCCTGTTCATCGGAGGCGGTAAAGCTTTCGGCAATGCCGCTCCGTTCATAAAGCTCCCGGGCGGCTTCAATGGAGATGTCCTGCTGGGAGGCACCGATGGTCAGGGCTTTTTCGGGATTCTCCATAATATAGCGGTAGCTCTCTTTCTGGACCTTCCTGTAGCGCCTGATGATTTCCGGATACTCCTCGGTAAAAGAGCGGGGAGAAACGCTGACCAAAAGGGGCTGCACATAACCGGCGCTGGTGGTGAGTATCCGCCCTCCCGCATCCTGGGTTTTTAGAACCAGGGCAGCCGCCAGCAGGGCTGCATCCACCTGGCCTGCCAGCAGGGCGGCCTGGGCCTGGGGCAGTCCCATGGACACGAGACTCACATTTTCCAGGCCCTCTTTACGGATGACCGATTCCAGAAGCTGATGAAGAACCGTGCCTTTAGGACCGGCTACGGTTTTTCCGCTTAATTCACTCAAATCGGCGGGACCTTCTGCGGCGGTCATGATGGTGAATGTATCCACCGGTCTGCTGACCACATCGATGATATCCACATTGTTACCGGCGGCATTGGCGATGATGACCGACGCGGTGTTCATAACGGAGGCGATATCCAGAGAACCGGCGGCCATGGCTTCGGCCTGTTTGGCTCCGGAGGTGATTTCATGCCAGTTAACGGCGATCCCGTCCCGGGCGAACTCCTTCTCGAGAAGGCCATGTTCCTTCATTACCATGACCTGCAGGTTGAAGGGGGACTTTACATAGGAGATGTTGATCTCTGTCAGTTCATTTCCGTCTCTCCGGCCACCGGCGGAGATGGTGGAAATGAACAGCAGAAAAACAGACAGCGTGAGAACATATTTCTTTATACGGTACATAAAAACCTCTTGGAAAATCAGAATAGTTAATGTATATTAACTATTTATGCTTATTTGTCAATAACAAAGTTAGCTTCCCCAAATAAAGAGAGTGCTCCTCAGGTAAAACAGTAAATCATTCTCTCTTCTTCCTTGCATAATCTTCATGTATATACCCGGCGTTTTTCTCAGGACTCCATTCACTCTGAGAGATCAGTGAGAAATTCCCCCCCCAAAGTTCACGAAGTCTGCAGAGTTTACGTGTAATGGAGTATTCTCGTGGGGTTTCTGGATATTCATCTGTCTCTGTGTTCTCGGAGGCTCGGCGGCAAGAAACCTTCTACATCTTTTTTATTCTACCCAACCTTGTTCATGAAAAAAATGTAAAAAATCTTCCCGGGTAGAATCACATCCTCTTTTTCCGGGTTTTACACTGTATACACGGCGCCGAAACGTGATTTACAAAATTTGGAGGAAAAGATGAACCAACTGAACACTATCCATCTGGACGGAAACCTGGTGCGGGACCCCCAGCGAAAGGAGACACCAAAAGGTACCCCGGTCTGTACCTTTTCAGTGGCTTCCAACCGTTATTTTCGCCAGGATGAAGAGAACAAACAGGAGGTCTCCTTCTTCGATGTGGAGACCTGGGCCGATACTGCCGAGACTTGTGCAAAGGTCCTGAAGAAGGGGCGTGGGGTGCGTATTTTCGGGAGGCTCAAACAGGACCGCTGGGAAGATGCGGAGGGAAAGACCCAGTACCGGATAAAGATCGTTGCAGACAAGGTGGAATTCCGGCCTCAGTTCAATAAAACCGGTAAAAGTGATGATGCTGAAGACGGGGCGTCGGAGGACCGGGTGGAGGAGGAAGCTGCCGAGCTGGTGATATGAATCGTTACGCTTGTATAGACTGGAGTCCTCCGGGCTCCAGTCCCTTCTTATGGGCATAACAGGTCGGGAATGTGGAGTGATAATAGCAGGCCCATAGCGGCTGCAGCTTTTTCGGGTGTTAAGCTGCAGGGTTATTGATTTTCGGGCCTGTCGGAAGCGTCTACAGAACAGTATGAGAGTCTCTGAATCTCCTAAAAAAAGGAACCTCTTTGAAGATTCTGGATTTCAGCATAAATCTATTTTGATACATTGAATTGCCGGTACCCAGGCTACTTTTTTTCCCCCGATTGCCGCCGCGACGGCAGAAGCCGGAGCGGAAGGGCAAGTTTGAATTTGCTCCCACGCAATGACATAATGACGCTTTGCAGTACAATGAAAAGATACAGCAGGAGCCCGCTGATTATCGCCTGGAAATTTGACTGGATACCCGCAGCACGGATCAGTTCATTGATTATCAGAAGGGTCAGTGTGCCGATCGGTGCACCCAGCGGGTTTCCTACGCCGCCGTTGAGTAAGGTGCCGCCTATTATAGCCGATGCTATTGCTTTTATTTCAAACCCTGCCGCGTTTCCCACATTTCCAGCCCCTGTCGTCATTATGTACACGAATCCCGCAATCCCGGCTGTCAGTCCGCATATAATGTATGCGAAGAATTTCGTTCCCTTTACATTGATACCGAGCATCATGGCACTCTGTTCATTGCCGCCGACAGCGTAAACATTGCGGCCGACCCGCGACCACTTCATAAAGGCGGCGATGAGGGCAACAAGGACTATCACTATAATGACACCCGGTTTGATTTCACAGGGGATGAAGACGCCCAGCCTGTTCTGCGTGCCAAGCCAGGGAATCATTATTTTTGCATCCCGCAGGGCAACGAAAGCAGGCATGCTCACGTTGATCGGATCTTTGTGGAGTGACGTCAGCAGTCCTTTCGCCAGGAACAATCCTGAAAGCGTTATGATAAATGGCTGTATCTCAAGGTAGGCAATGAGAAATCCCTGAAGGAGACCGAATGCGATACCTATGGCCAGAGCAATAAGCAGGGCGCCCGGAATGCTTCCCGCGTCAGATTCCAGAAATACGGCACAGGCCATGGTTACCAGGCCGCAAACTGAGCCTATGGAAATGTCAATGCCGCCTACGATCATAACTACGCACAGCCCAAGTGTCATGATGATGAGCGGAGCATTCAGGTTGAACAGATCAAAGAAGGTCTGAAACTGCAGGAAACTGCGCGGAAAACTTATAATCGCAAACAGGTACATCAGTACAAATATTACTGCAGCAATGATAAACAGAAGGTTTGAATTCGATAGTTTTGTTTTGGGCCCGGCACTCGGAGAATTCACCCTAATCCACCTTCTTTCCGGATGTGTTTCCGTCGATAAACTCTGTCTCGACAGTCTCATCCGCCCCTATCATTGTTCTAACCTTGTCCAGAACCTTGCCGGAATAAAACCTGGTCACCGGAGAAGCTACTACCATGAGAATCATAATGAAAACCGCTTTGAAAGCCAGAATGGCCTCGGGTTCCACCTCCAGCCTGAGCAGGGTCCTGTTCAGCATCTCTATGGTGTATGCGCCGATGATAGAACCGGTAATGCTGAATTTCCCGCCGCCCAGTGAGTTCCCGCCGATTGCTACGGCGAGAATCGCATCCATCATGATGAACTTGAGCAGATTGACGCTGTCGTGACGTCCCGCCTTGTTCACTGCGATGAAACCTGCGACGGCGGTACATACTCCCATAATCAGAAAGGTCAGGAATATGATTTTCTTCGGATTGATACCGTTCAAACGCGCAGCGCTCGGGTTGATTCCTACCGACTCCACATAGAGCCTGAGGTTCGTGGTTTTAAGTACTACGACGACAATCAATATAAACAGGGCGGTCAGGATTATGGGAGTCTGTATAGGAACTCCCGGTATTACTGTACCGATTTGATTCGATATATCATTTGCCAGAATGGGAGATAATTTGCCATCAATCATGAAGGCGATGGACCTGCCTCCCATTAAAAGTATGAGGGTTGCAACCATTGGCTGAACTTTGAATATCGAAACCAGGGTACCGTTGAATACGCCAAGGACTAAACCGGCTGCACAGCTTATCAGAAAACCCGCCACTATGGTTAACAATGTGACTTCGCCGGCATTCAGGACAAACAGGACAAATATGGCGGACGTAATGGTAGCGCTGACACCTATGCTTATGTCCTGCCCTTGTGAGGCCGCAGTAACCAGAGTCATGCCTATTGACAGAATCACCAGCTCCGAAGCGCCGAACAGTATATTCGGAATGTTTCCGTAAAATGCTCCGTTTACTATAGTGATGCTGAAGTAATCGACCCCCTTGATCAGATTGATGATAATGAGGAGTACCAGAACCGTGACGGGGAGAAAGAGATGAGAATATTTATCTTTCAACTTTTTTCTTCCCTCCCCCGGGCTATCACTTGCATGACATCGCTTTCCGTCAAATTCATTCCACTGAGTTCCCCGACGATTTCACGGTCCTTCATGATTATCAATCGGGAACAGGTTCGGAGCATTTCATCAATTTCCGAGGATATGAATGTCAGGCTCATTCCGCTTTCGGCGAGCTGGAGCACCAGTTTTTGGATTTCCACCTTGGTTCCGACATCGATTCCCCGTGTCGGTTCATCGAGGATCAGATACGCAGGGTGCGTGAGCAGCCAGCGGGCCAGAATGACTTTCTGCTGGTTGCCTCCCGACAGGGATTTGACGGGCGTGTTGATGTTCGGGGTTTTGATATCCAATTTCTTTATATATTCGTCGGCAAATTCCTCAACCTGTTTCTGAGCAAAAGGCTTGAAAAAGCCTTTCATAACCTGAAAGGCCAGAATAATGTTGTCGCGTACCGACAGGTCAGCGATAACTCCGTCGCCCTTGCGGTCCTCCGGGAGATAGCCGATTCCCTGTTTCATGGCGTGCAGGGGCGTCCTGATCTTCACTCTCCTCCCGTTCATTCTGACTTCACCGCCTGTTACCTTGTCGGCGGCGAAAATTGCGCGGGCACTTTCGCTGCGTCCGGAGCCGAGCAGCCCGGCGAACCCGTTCACTTCGCCTTTTTGTATGGTAAAGTTGAAAGGCCGTACACCTGCGGCGCTCGAAAGCGCCTTCCCTTCCAAAACCGGTACGCTGGTGTCGGATGCAAGGGCCTCATGTTTTTTTATCTTTGTGACATCATCAAGATTTTTACCCATCATCTTTGAGACAAGCTCGATTTGGGGAAGTGATGATGTTTCGTATTCACCGATTAACTTTCCATTGCGAAGCACTGTAATCCGTTCTGCAATTTCGTATACCTGCTCGAGAAAATGGGTTATGAAGATAATTCCCACGCCCCGTGATTTCAATTCGCGCATGAGTTCAAAGAGTTTATTTACCTCATCTTCGTCCAGTGAGGATGTCGGCTCATCCAGGATAAGGATCTTACAGTCCATATCGACCGTTCGGGCAATCGCAATCATCTGCTGGACCGCAAGGGAACAGCTTGATAGTTCCTGGGTCGGACTCGCTGAAATTCCGAGGGAATCGAGCAGTTGTGCAGACTTTTCGTTTATCTTCTTCCAATTAATGAAAGGATCCCGGCTGCGGCCGATAAACATATTCTCTGCAACAGTCAGATTGGGGCAAAGAGTGATTTCCTGATAGACTGTGCCGATTCCATTTTTTTGCGCTTCCTGCGGCGACCTGAAGTGAACCTGCTTTTTATCTATAAATATATGGCCGGCGTCCTTTTCGTAAACTCCGGTTATGACCTTTATCAGTGTGGATTTGCCCGCTCCGTTTTCTCCCATGAGGGCATGAATCTCACCCTTCCGGAGCCTGAAATCTACGTTATTAAGGGCTTTGACCTCTGGAAAAGATTTGCTGATAGCTCTCATTTCGAGTATGACTTCGGACTGCAATCAACGATCTCCTAACAGACATCAAACAAAGCTCCTGCGGTGCGGTGTCATGGTCATTGCCGAACACCGTACCGCACATAAAACTTCGCGTTTACGTAATTGCGTTAAATGACTACTACCTTGTTATCACACCTTTGCCGGGATCAGCATTGATCCCCCATTTTTCGATGTCTTTGTCAGTTATCGTGTCGGTAGTTAAGAGTAATTCCTCCTGATACACGATTCCGTCGGGGAGATTGCCGCTTTTGATCCACTTGGAAATCTCGGCAGCCTGACGCGGATTGCACTGCATGTCGGCATCCCAGTAGCCGGCCTGCACGTTCCGAAGTGCAAAGCGGTTAAAGTCAAAACCAATAATCTTGACCTTGCCTCCCTTGCCGTGGGAGATTCCGGCCGCCTCGAGGGCCTGTACGGCACCTTGCGCCATTCCGTCGTTTTCCGCATAGATAACGTTGAAATCCTTTCCTGCGGCTATTGCGGCTTCTACCACTTTGCGGGCTTCCTCAAGACTCCAGCTGTCTCCTCCTGTCCCGTCCGCCACGATATTGAGTTTCCCTTCTTTTTCGGCTTTGAGAACAGCGCCACTGCGGCCAATTTCAGCCGCGGATCCCATCTGGCCGCGAATAAGGATCAAATTAATCTTATCAAGCTTCAGACCTAAAACCCAAGCTACCGCTGTATCGCCTTCATACGCCATATCCGAAAGAAGGGCTGCCTGATAGTTTGATTTTTCTGTATCAATCGCACGGTCAAAGAGAATAACCTTTATGCCTGCGTCTTTTGCAGATTTTAAGGTGTCGTCCCATCCGGATGCGTTTGCAGCTGAGATCAGGAGGTAATCCACTCCATCGCGAATGTAGCCTTTTGCTGCGGCAATCTGCTCGCTGTTGTCGCCGGTATTGGTTTGTTTTGCGTCATAGCCGTTCGCCCTTGAGAAGACATTGTTCATGTCTTCAACATTGGCCTGCCGGTAACCCGATTCTTCCGGCGGCAGGTTCACGATACCGACCCTGATAAGATCACCGGCTGAGTCTGTGTCTTTACTGCCTCCGGCAAAGACCATTACCGGTGACAGCATGATAATTAACAGTAAAGCAAAGATGCAGAAAATTGAAAGCTTTTTCATTTTTCGTCCTCCACTCTTGTTAATTTCCGGGATATACCCATTTTTTATTATACCATTGTATTATCAGAAAATATACAAATCTTTATTTACGGTCCCCTCTGCTCAAGTAATGACATGGCTTCATACAGCATATCCAATCTTATGTCTTTAAAATGGCATTATTCCCAATAAAAAATGAAAAAAGAGATCTAACACTATCCATCCGGAAGGAACCCTGGGAGGGTTATAGCAGGACCGCTGGGCCGATACCGAAGGATAACCCCAGTATCAGATCAAGATCGTGGCGGACAGGGTGGAGGACCGGCCCCAGTTCAATAAAACCGGCAAAAGTGATGATGCTGAAGACGGGGCGTCGGAGGACCGGGTGGAGGACCGGCAGCAGGTTATGGCGGAAGTTTTCTAAAATCAGCTGATTGAAGCATAGCCCGGGTACGGAGAGTACCATTCCCGCGCTATGCACCTGGCTGCGTACCAGGTTTTAATCCCCTGTTTTAATAGTTCATACTGAAGCCGCCGCGCAGTACCGGGCGTACCGGATTCTGTTCAACGTCCAGGCTTCCGAAGCCGCCGTCAAACTCATCCAGCATGGGGTTCGAGACCATTACTCCCAGGCCTGCGAAAAGCCGTTTATTCTGGCCCATTCTAAGACTTCCTTCCAGCGTCAGCTCCAGCAGCATTCCAAGTGGATTGTCCGTTCCTCCGCTGATTGTGTTATCTTCGTCGGAATCATCGACAACTTCATAATCGCCACCCCCCACCTGTATGCCTATGCCTATCTCGGTACCGATGCTTATGCCTCCTGCTTTAGCTCCCAGGTCCAGACGGTAACCGTATTTCTGCATGATGTAGACGCAGCCTGCAAAAAGTTCGGCTACATGAGCATCCATGCTCGCGTCGCTGATATAAAAGGAATCAGATTCCCCCAGGTGGTAGATTGTGGCCCCCACTTCGTAGCCGGTATAGAAGCCTCCCCGTTTGGAGATGTTGGTACCGTTCAATATACGGAAATCGAATCCCGGAACCAGGATTGTCTCTTCCAGTCCGTTATCGTCACTTACGTTGAGCATCATTAAGGAAAGACCGTAGGAAGGTGACGAAAAGCGTTTCTTCCAGCCATCTTCCGCAAACGCATTGTCCTGGGCGAAGACCGCCGAACTAATGCTCAGTACAACGATTACGGTAACTGCCACAACAAAAAATTTCTTCATATCCGTCCTCCTGTATATACTTGATTCCTATTCTCATTATAACACACTCTGGCCGGTACCGGGATAATTCCCGGCCACGGACCGGTACCCGGGTAAAACAACAGAGCATCAAAATATGGGACTTGACAGTACATGTTTCTTCCTGTAGTTTCTTTATACAGAAACGTTACTGTTTGTAGAAACGTTATAGTCGGGAGAGATACCTATGAAAACCGAACGAAAAGAACGGGTTCTGATAAAAGCGGTCCCGGGGGACAAGTTCACTCCCTATTCCCTCGCCAGGAAACTGGGGGCCAGGGCGCTGCTTGAAAGCTCCTCCTTCGCAAAGGGAAAGGAGCGCTTCTCTGTTCTGCTGGTCGAGGAGGCCTTCAGGCTGCAGCAGCTGGACAGGGATATTTTCTTTGTACGGGAAGGAAAATCAAAACGGATAAAAAGCGGTGCCCGGGATATTCTGGATGTGCTGAATTATTTTGCTGACCAGCACAAGTCTCTGGGGCTCGAGCTTCCTTTTCCCGCCGGGGGGATCGGATTCCTCTCCTACGAGTTCGCCCGCTTTTGTGATGACATAAAATTTCTTCCCAAGACTCCGGATATGGAGATACCCGATGCCTGTTTTCTGTTTGGAAATCTGTATGTAATCTTCGACCACTACACGGATATTCTCTACCTTGTGGCCCTGGATTATGAAGAGGCCCCGGCAGACCTTGAGAAACTTATAGCGGATACGGAAAAACGCCTTGGCAATCTTGATTTTACCTATCTCGAGGAGCCGGAAAAAGGATATGCCTCAGAGGTGGCGGACAGCGAGGAGGAGCGTAAGGGATACATGGATGGGGTCAGGAAGGTCCGGGAGCGGATTATCGCAGGGGATATTCTGCAGGGTGTGCTTTCACGACGGGTTACCCTGCGGACGACGATTCCTCCCCTGGAAGCTTACCGGCACCTGAGGACTTCAAATCCTTCACCCTATCTCTTTTTTCTTGATTTTGATGATTATGCGATTTTCGGATCTTCCCCGGAGGTTCATGTAAAGGTAAAGGACGGATATGCGGAGATCCACCCCATCGCGGGAACCCGGCGGAGGGGGAAAACGGAGGAGGATGACCGTCACCTTGAAGAGGAGCTCAAAGCCGACGAAAAGGAGCGGGCCGAACACCTTATGCTGGTAGACCTGGCCCGTAACGATCTGGGACGGGTATGCGAACCTGGTACGATAAAAGTGACCTCCTTCATGGAGGTGGAACGTTATTCCCATGTCATGCATCTCGTATCGCGGGTGCGGGGAAAACTTGGAGACAGGAGTTCCGCCCAGGTGATTCGCGCCACCTTTCCTGCAGGAACCGTTTCCGGAGCACCCAAGCTGAAGGCCATGGAGATAATCGATTCCCTTGAACCGCTTCCCCGGGGTTTTTACGCGGGACTTGTGGGATACTTCGAACCCGGCGGGCAGATGGATACATGCATCACCATACGCGCGGCTCTGCAGCGGGGTGAGACTATTACCCTGCAGGCGGGCGCAGGAATCGTGTATGACTCGACCCCTGAGAGGGAGTACGAGGAAACGGGTGAAAAGCTCGGGGCTCTTCTTTCCGCCATCGAGGCACAGATCTGATTCGAAGGAGATTCGATAATGTACGTACTGATAGATAACTACGATTCCTTTACCTGGAATATATACCAGTATCTTACAGAATTGACAAACACGCCGGTCAGGGTATTCCGTAACGACAGGATCAGCCTTAAGGAGCTGCTGGATCTGCCCATGAAGGGCCTGATCATATCCCCCGGTCCTGGAAGACCTTCCGAGGCGGGAATAAGTATCGAAGCAATCCGCAGTTTTGCCGGGAAAGTCCCGATCCTTGGAATCTGCCTGGGACATCAGGCCATAGGGGAGGCCTTCGGCGGGAAGACTGTACAGGCACGGCGTATTGTGCACGGGAAAACCGAGGAGATTGATAACGACGGCAAGGGGGTATTCAGAAACCTCCCTTCCCGCCCGCTTTTTACCCGCTATCATTCCCTTGCGGTGGAGGAGGACTCCCTCCCCGAACAGCTTGAAGTGAGCGCCCGCTCCGATGACGGAGAAATTATGGGACTTCGTCACCGGGAATATGAAATCGAGGGTGTGCAGTTTCATCCCGAGTCAATCGCATCGGAGGACGGGAAAAAGCTCCTGGCCAACTTTATCGAGTACCGGCGGGAACCCTATCCCCTTCAGCGGAACCTGCAGCGGATAATTTCCGGAGAGGATCTGAGCAGGGAGGAGGCTGCGGGATTCATGCGGGAGGTCACCGAAGGAAGCGTCCTCCCCGCGAAACTGGCGGCCTGTCTTACCGCCTTCAACGCCAAGGGGATCACCCCGGAAGAGGTAGCGGGCTGTGCCCAGGTGCTGCAGGAAAAACGGGTCACCGTCCGGGCGGAGAAACCGGTTCTCGATACCTGCGGTACCGGCGGCGACGGCCAGGGGACCTTCAATATCTCCTCCATGGCGGCCCTGATTGCCTCCGCCTGCGGTGCGGAGGTGGCCAAGCACGGAAACCGGGCCATAAGCTCCCTCTGCGGCAGCGCGGATTTTTACCGTGCCCTGGGAATCAACATCGATCTTGGACCGGAGGATGCTGAGAGGATGATCCGGGAGGAGGGCTTTGCCTTCCTTTTTGCTCCCCGTTATCACGGTGCCATGCGCCATGCCGCACAGGTCCGCAGGGAGCTGGGGTTCAAGACGATCATGAATATGCTCGGTCCCCTGGCGAATCCCGCGGGGGCGGAGTATCAGCTTATCGGTGTGTTCGACGGGGAAAAGAGCGAGCTGATGGCCAGGGCGGCGATGCTGCTGGGCATCAAGCGGGGAATGGTTGTCCACGGATCAGACGGACTGGATGAACTGACGGTTACCGGTCCTTCAAAAATAGTCCGTTTCGCCCAGGGAGAAGAGCTGGTGGAGGAGGAGTTCTTTCCCCAGGATCTGGGTATAAAGCCCTGCACTCTTAAAGATCTGCAGGGAGGAGAAGCGGAGGATAACGCCGCCATGGCCAGGGACCTTATAGACGGAGGCGGGAAGCCCGCACTGCGGGACGCCGCCTGCCTCAACGCCGGAGCGGCCCTGCTTGTCTACGGACTGGCGGAGAGTATAGGGGAAGGCTATACCATGGCTCTGAAATCCCTGAGCTCGGGACAGGTCCGGGAAAAACTGCAGGCTGTTATCGAGGCTTCACAACGATGAGCAGGGGAATTCTCGAAGGCATTGTGGAAAAACGGCGCCGGCGTATCCTCAGGGAAGGTCATTCCCTGGGAGTACAGATCCCGGCAGAACGCCGTGTACCCCTGGTCAGCTTTGGCCGGGAACCCTGTATTATCTGCGAGATTAAACGTGCGTCCCCCTCCAGGGGGGGAATTAATCCTTCCCTGGACCCGGTTCATCAGGCCGGGCTCTATTCCGATGCCGGAGTCCTTTCGGTTTCGGTTCTTACGGAGGAGGACCATTTCTCCGGGTCCCTTCTTGATCTCATGGCTGTCAAGGAGACTTTCCCCCAGCTGTCGGTTCTCAGAAAGGAGTTTATCCTCGACGAAGAAGATCTGGAAATCTCCTTTCGTGCCGGGGCAGATGCAGTCCTGCTCATAGCATCCCTGCTGGAGGCCGATACCCTGGCGCAGCTGTATACAAAGACATACGCTCTCGGCATGGATGCCTTGGTGGAGGTCCATTCGGTCGAGGATGTTGCTAAAGTGCGCCGTCTCCGGCCCCGCTTTACGGGTATCAACAGCAGAGACCTGCGCAGTTTCCGCACGGACCTGCTCCTGCCTCTCCAGCTTGCCGAGTCGATTGACTGGGATACGAAGCTGATTTTCGAGTCCGGTATCGGCCGGGGAGAGGATGTCCGGATCGCCAGGAACGCCGGGTTCTCCGGTGTACTGATCGGGGAGACCGCTGTACGCCACCCCGAGCGCCTTGGTGAGCTTGCAGCGGCGGCGGGGGCAGGTCCCGAAAATTCGGTCTTCTGGAAGCACCTGGCCCGGCGCAGGGCTGATCATCCTCAACGGCCGCTGGTAAAGGTCTGCGGCATCACCGGCCGGGAGGACGCTCTTTTGGCAGATTCTCTGGGGGCGGACCTCCTGGGATTTGTTTTTGCCGATTCTCCCCGACGGGCTGATGCAGACTCTGTACGCAACCTGGGTGCAACCTGGGCCCTGAAAGTGGGGGTCGTGGTCAGTGAATCCGGACCGGACGGCCGGAGACGCCTCCCCGGGGAGGTAAAGGAGCTGCTGGATGGGGGGTACCTGGATGCTGTGCAGTTTCACGGTGATGAAGAGCCGGAGGAATGCGCAGGTCTTGCCTTTCCCTATTATAAGGCCGTCAGGGTGGGGTCACAGAAGGATCTTGAGGCGGCGAGGAACTTTTGGTCTCCCCGGGTCCTCATGGATGCCCGGGCAGAGGGGATACGGGGAGGATCGGGTGTCAGGATAAGCTCCCACCTTGTACGCAGGGCGGCGGAGACCGGGCCCCTGTGGATCGCCGGCGGAATCAACTGTGAGAATGTCGTTGAGATCGTAAGGGACTTTAATCCTGAGCTCATCGACCTGTCCAGCGGAGTTGAAGCCGAGGCGGGGAAAAAGGATCCGGAGAAACTGAAACGGCTCTTTGAGCTTCTTGACGGCAGAATGGAGTGATTTACAGATGAGTACAAAGGGACTATACGGAAATTTCGGCGGCCGTTATGTGGCGGAGATCCTGCGAAAGCCTGTTCTTGAACTGGAAGAGGCCTTCGAAGGCTGGAAGGATGACTCAGACTTTAAAGCCGAGTTCGATCGTTATGCCAACGAGTTTATCGGCCGGCCGACACCGCTGATGTATGCCGACAATTTAAGCCGACAGATCGGCGGGGCCCAGATATACGTAAAGATGGAAGGCCTTGCACATACGGGGGCTCACAAAATCAATAATGCCCTGGGACAGGCCCTGCTTGCCCGGCGCATGGGAAAAACGCGGATAATCGCGGAGACCGGGGCAGGACAGCACGGGGTGGCAACCGCTGCTGTCTGTGCCAAGCTTGGCTTTGACTGCACGGTTTACATGGGAACCGTGGATATCCGTCGGCAGAGGCCCAACGTTTTCTGGATGGAGCTCTTCGGAGCCAGGGTGGTTCCCGTCGCCTCGGGAGCCCGGACCCTGAAGGACGCCGTAAATGAAGCCCTGCGGGACTGGTCGGCCAACTTTACCGACACCCATTATCTGATCGGCAGTGCCCTGGGGCCTCATCCCTATCCTGCAATGGTAAAGGAGTATCAGTCGGTTATCGGCAGGGAGACGGCACTCCAAATGTCCGAACGGGATCTGAATGTGGAAGCCCTGATAGCCTGTGTGGGGGGCGGGTCCAACTCCATCGGTTTTTTCGCCCCTTTTATCGAGTCCTCCGAACCCCGACTTATCGGGGTGGAGGCGGCCGGGTTGGGTCTTGAAACCGGGGCCCATGCTGCCCGGATGACCGGTTCCGGGGGCAGAGAAGGGATTATTCAGGGCTACAAGAGTCTTTTTCTTACCGACAACAACGGCCAGGTCCTTTCGACCCATTCCATCTCCGCAGGCCTTGATTATCCGGGAATCGGACCGGAACTTGCCCACCTTGGAAAGGCCGGACGAATCGAATTCGCCAGTGCGACGGATACCGAAGCCCTGGAAGCGGTGAAAGCCTTTGCCCGGTACGAGGGGGTAATCTTTGCCCTGGAGTCGGCTCATGCGGGTGCCGAAGCCATAAAGCTCGCGACGAAGCTGCCGAAGGATAAAGCGCTTATCGTGAATATGTCCGGCCGGGGAGACAAGGACCTCTTTATCTCCGCCGGTGCCCTTGCAGGGCCCTCCTGGAAGGAGTTCCTTGCCCGGGAGGCTGAAGGAGAAGCAGGAGATGAGTAATTCAGAAAAGCACCGGATCATGACCCATATGGTTGCCTTTTATCCGGACAGGGAACAGAGCCTTCAGGTTGCCGGAGCACTGATCGACGGAGGGGCCTCATATATCGAGCTGCAGTTTCCCTTCTCCGATCCCACCGCCGACGGTCCGGTAATTCAGGCCGCCTGCGGCAGGGCCCTGGAGGCGGGTTTCTCTCTCCATGAAGGCTTCGAGCTCGCAGAGAGTATCGCCTCCATGGGGGATGTACCGGTTTTCATCATGACCTACGCGAATCCTGTTATCGCCATGGGTATGGAGGCCTTTATCCGCAGGGCCCTGAAAGCCGGAGTCGAGGGGCTTATTGTTCCCGATCTTGTTCCTGGAGCCGATGAAGGTCTCTACGCGGCGGGCATGACCGCCGGAATGCCCATTGTGCCGGTTGTGGTTCCCACCATATCCGGGGATCGCCTCGATGAGATAGCTTCTCTGAAAGAGAAATACCTCTATGTGGCATTGAGAAGCGGCATTACCGGGAGGGAGACCCGGATTTCTCCGGAGATCATAAGCTTCCTGGATGCCTGTTCCGGAACGGGAATGTTGAGTTTCGGCGGTTTCGGGATCCGCAATGCCGAACAGATTGCCGCCCTGCAGCCCCACGTACATGCACCGGTGGTAGGCTCCGCCCTGGTGGAGGTAATTACTCAACACAGCGGGGAGAATGCCGATAGTATCTATACGGCGGTCCGCGATTTTACCCGCCGCTTGTGTGGAGAATGAAAAGAAACAAGTTAAGCTTTGAAGAGATAGAACGGGCCAGGCAACGCATACTCCAGGAGTATGACCATTATATTGTCCGCTTCATGAAATCCAGGAAACTTCGGAACGACTTCGAGGACCGGTATCTCAGTGCCATGAAATCCAGAATGGACATGTCCCTCTTTCTGCATGCCGAGTTGACCACTGTCCGTGAACTCCAGCGCAGGGAAGAGGAGCGTATCGGGAAGGAGCACAATAGAGCTGCAGATATTGCCGGTAAGAAGAAGCAGAAAAAGACCGGCAGCTTTGCGGACAGGATAATCGCGGAAAACCGCGAAAAGATCAAAAAGTATCCCGATAAAAAGGTTCATCCCGAGGCATCTTTTGAGATTCGTAAACTCTTTGGTGCCATGAGTGAGTTTGAACACAAATCCTGGCCGGATATCGAGCGCTGTATGAGAAAAATTGCGCCCTCCGTATTTTCCGGCCCCCGGGTCATTCTGGAACGCAGGATTTTTGATCTCTGGAGTGATACAAAGGAAGGGGTTTCTCCCCGTCTCGCCGCTTACGTGTCACTGTTCAGCCGTTTTCCCCGCAATGTGAGGGATATTGAACGGGAAGAGCAGCGCTTTATCGTGGATTCGGGATTCCTTCTGAACGATCTGTACCGGGAGATCGGACTCATCAGAACAAATGATATTCTGAGGGTGGATGAGCGGAATTTTCTGGAAAAAATGTACGAATATGTGCATACTGTTATCGATGATTTTCGCTTAAACGATTTTAAATCCCAATAGGCATTTTTTCCGGAGGAAATATGGGCAACGAAGTTACTATCACTGCAGATAACTTTGAATCCGAGGTTCTCAAGTCAAATGTTCCCGTTATTGTAGATTTCTGGGCAGAGTGGTGTGTTCCCTGCCGTATGGTCGAACCGGTATTGAAAGAGATTGCCGCCGAGTATGACGGCAGGCTCAAGGTGGCCAAGGTAAATGTGGACGATCAGGGACAGCTCGCTGCGGAGTATAATATAATCAGTATTCCCACCCTGATGGTTGTAAAGAACGGTGAGGTTGTAAACCAGCAGGTAGGTGCAGGTTCAAAACAGGCCATACTTGACCTGGTCTCTTCCTATCTCTAGGGCTCGTACAGTTCATCACTGTTAATTGCACCGAAACTGTAAGCCCCGGTGGGAACCGTATGCCAGTCCTGTCTGCTGTTGCTGTCCTGCGAAACGGAACTGCGGCAGAGGGATCGCGTAGCGGTGGACTCCTCCGGATTTACAGCATCTTCCGGGCAGAGTGGAAGACTCTCGCCCGTCCAGGCTCCCAGATCGGACAGGTAATCTGCCCTCAGCATCACCGTTGTCGACCCGAATCCCCGGTAATCCTCATCGGAAGCGGAGGTACGGTTTGAATAGAGAACCGCGTCCATAATCTCGCCGAAGGGATCCCGGTACAGGCTTATAACCCCGTTATTTCCGGAGAGCCCGCTTCCCTGGTCGACCCAGAAATCCCTTGCATCGGGAGAGGCGTCCAGGCCTCCGGACAGGCCGGTATCCTCCGTCTCATTCTGTTCCTCCGGTAATCCCTGGGGTTTAAAGTGGATCAGCAGGAACTCTCCGGAACGGACTTCGCAGGCGGGAAAGACTATTCGCTGCTCCCAGTCTTCCGATGTTCCTTCGTAGAGGCAGGCGCCGGCCAGATTGCCCTCTTCCAGCACCATGAGTTCAACCATGTCCGGGTGGGTGCTGCTTCCCCGGGTTGTGAACTCGTTGATCAGCATACCCGGCACCCGGGGATTATGTCCGTAACATCGTACAAGAAGCTGCTGGGAGTTCCCGGCCCGATCTTTTACACGCAGATCAAGGGCATACTCCTTTCCGGGTAACTGGAACTCCCCGGTATGAATGGTAAGAAAGGCTGAAACGATCTCCACTGATGCTTCGCCCAGGGGAGGGACTATGCCTTCCAGGGATGCCTCGTAAACTTCCTCCGAGAACTCCAGGGCGAAGGAGTTCTCATCCAGGGCCCCGGCGGCGCACAGCACCGGAGGAGCAAGATCGGCACCGGTAAGTCCGAAGACTTCCCCCGTTTCGTCAATATCGATAAAGGGTGTACAGCAGGTCCAGGAAAGAGAGACCAGGACCGTCAGTAAAAGCAGGTGCTTGTCCATTGAAACCTCCTTCACTTTTATGTACTGTAATACCGCGTACATGCTGGAATTGCTTCACCATATGCCGAAAATTTAGAGACGGGAGAACGCAATGGAAGATAATAAACTCTTTGAGAAATACGGTCTGACCGTTGATTCCGGAAAGATTCTTTTTCAGGAAGGAGACGGGGGAGACAAAATGTACATCATTCAGGAAGGAAATATCCGGATCAGCAAGCAGATCGGCGGTAAGGAGCATATCCTGGCGGTCCTCGGGAAGGGTGATTTCTTCGGGGAGATGGCGATTGTGAACCAGGTCAAGCGCAGCGCCACGGCGACTGCCATCGGGACTGTAAAACTTCTGGCATTCAACCGTGAAGGCTTCCTGGGAATGATCGAAAAGAATGCCAGGATTGCCCTGAATGTCATCGACAAGCTCTGCCGCAGGCTGCAGCATACCAATAACCAGATTCAGCACCTGGTCAAACGCAACACCAAGGGACTTATTGCCCTGAATCTCTACTATGCTTTCGCTGAAAACGGTTTTGAACAGGCCCGGCTGGAGTATCATAAGCTTTCCCGGGAAATCTCCCTTAATCTCGAGATTCCCCAGGACGCGGTCCTGGATTTTATTGAGAATCTCGCTTCCACCAGGGTGGTAAAGACCGAAGACAACCTCATGTTTCTGCTGGACCGGGATAAGCTTCATTCCCTGGCGGAGAGCGCCTCCGGTAACTGATCAACGTGGTGCATATTCAGCGTACGTGATATAGTCTAGAGATACCATTGTCATAGAAGGAAGAAACAAATGTGTGGAATAGTGGGTTATACAGGACGCCGGGTCTCCTCGGAAGTCCTTCTCCAGGGGCTGCGCCGCCTGGAATATAGAGGTTACGATTCCGCCGGAATCGCAATCGGCAACGGCGACAGCCTTTCGGTGGTAAAGCGTCCGGGCAAGATCAAGGATCTCACCGAAGCGGTTCCCGATACTCTGAAGGGAAATTACGGGATCGGGCATACCCGCTGGGCCACCCACGGGGTTGTCAATGAGATCAACGCCCATCCCCACACCGATGTCTCGGGAAAAATCGCCATATGTCATAACGGTATCATCGAGAACTACATGGCTCTCAAGGAGATGCTCATCTCTGAAGGCTACAGCTTCGTCTCCGAAACCGACTCCGAGGTTATTGCTCATTTAATCGCCTACAACTACCAGGGCGATATAGCGGCGGCTGTACAGACCTCTCTGCCGCTTCTGAAGGGTACCTACGGAATCGTCTGCATTCACGCTGATGAACCCGGACGGATTATCGGCGCCAGAAACGGCTCTCCCCTGGTTATCGGTGTGGGAGAGGACGAAATGTTTCTGGCCTCGGACACCACCGCGGTACTTGCCTACACAAAACAGGCGGTCTACCTGGAAGACGGCGAGATAGTTCTTATCGACCCTGAGGGATTCAAAATCGTCGATGCCGCCAATCGGGAAATCCAGAAGAGAATAGATACCATCTCCTGGGAGCTGGACCAGATAGAGAAGGACGGTTTTCAGTACTACATGGAGAAGGAGATCCGGGAACAGCCGGAATCGATCCTCCGTGCCTTTCAGGGGCGTTTGAACCGCGACGCCGGAACAGCCCATCTTGGGGGACTGAACATGGGTCCCCAGGAGCTGATAAACCTGGAACGGGTAAGTATCATAGCCGCGGGTACCTCCTACTATGCCGGTCTCGTGGGGGCCTATCTCCTCGAGGGCGTGGCGCGCCTTCCCGCCACGGCGGATCTTTCTTCCGAGATCCGCTACAGGAACCCGGTGGTGGAAAAGAACTCACTCCATTTTGCCGTTTCCCAGTCCGGGGAGACCATCGACACCCTCTTTGCCCTGCGGGAGCTGCAGCGTAAGGGGGCCAAGGTTCTGGGCATCTGTAATGTGGTCGGATCAACTATCGCCCGGGAATCCGACGGCGGCACCTACATTCACTCGGGACCGGAAATCGCCGTGGCCTCCACCAAGGCCTTTACCAGCCAGATAACGGTGTTCTACCTTTTTACCCTGCTGATGGCCCGGATGCGCCACATGTCATGGGATCAGGGCCTCGAGTTTATCAACGCCCTGGAATCGGTACCCGACAAAGTGGCGAAAGTCCTTGAAGGGACGGAGCACATTCGCTCTCTGGCGGAGAAATACTCCGATGCAAAAAATTTCCTTTTTCTGGGGCGTGGAATCAACTATCCCGTTGCCCTGGAGGGGGCTCTCAAACTGAAAGAGATCTCCTATATTCATGCCGAGGGCTTCAGCTCAGCGGAAATCAAGCACGGTCCCATCGCTCTGATCAACGAGGAAACCCCTTCTGTTTTTATCGTGCCCGATGATCACCTGCGGGACAAGGTAGTTTCCAACATGAAAGAGGTTAAAGCCCGGGACGGCAAGGTGATTGCCCTGGCCGTAGAAGGAGACGCCGAGGTTGCCGCAATAGCCGACGACACCATATTCGTCCCCAAGACCCATGAGCTTTTTTACCCCTATGTGATGGTTGTTCCGCTTCAGATGTTTGCCTATTACATGGCTCTGAAGCTGGGGAGGGATGTTGATCAGCCGAGAAATCTGGCGAAAAGTGTCACCGTGGAGTAGTTCAGGAGCTGCCGTGCCTCCGTGCGAAACTCTTCCGGCGGTTTTTTCTTCCCGCTGGAAGCGGAGGCTCCTTGGTCTTGTTGTTCTCTTTCTGATTCCCTGTGCGCTTTTTTCCCAGGAGTCGCCGGATATCATGGTGCTTTTGAAAGGGCCGTACCAGGAACAGGGGCTGCCTTTTCTGCCCCGGGACATATCGCTTCATTTTCGTGGAGAGTATCTGTACCGGGAAACGCGGATCAGCATTTTCTATCTTCAGCGTTCCCTTGCCGCCGAGTCGGACTGGCAGGACGGAGGCTGTGCATTTGAGACAGGGCTACTGTACAATCCGCGTCTGGGCAAAATCATGTATCTGCCCTTCCGGAACGGGGAGAGCATTGTCGCCCTTGTTCCGGAAAAGGCAGATCTGGATATGTGCGCCGTCCTGAGTTCCTTTCAGCGTCGCTTTCTGTATTTTCTGAATACGTCCCGCCAGTGGATACTGCCCCCTTTTCCGGGGGTCGTGGAGATCAGCGGTTCTCAAGCCCCATGATCTTGTCGACCCTGCGGGCGTGGCGGTCTCCGGCAAAATCGCCGTCGATAAAGGCGTCCAGCATCTTTTCCACCGGTTCCCAGTAGTCGATGCGGCCACCGAAGGCTATGAAGTTGGCGTTGTTATGCTCCCTGCCCATTCGTGCGGCGAAAATGTTCTGGGGCAGCGCACAGCGGATACCCTTAACCTTGTTGGCCGCTATGGATATGCCGATTCCGGTTCCGCAGCAGACGACTCCGAACTCATAGTCGCCGTCGGACAGGAAGCGTTCGCAGGCCTCCTTTGCCATATCGGGATAATCCACCGACTCCTCGGAGTCCACACCAAGGTTATCAACCCTGTATCCCCTGCTCTCAAGATGTTTTACCAGCTTCTGTTTGATCTCTATTGCGCCGTGATCATTGGCGATAATTACTCTCTTCATACAACCCGATTGTAGTGGAAAAACAGCCCGGAGCCAAGACTAAAGCCAGGGCTAAGAATAGCTGTATCCATGGCCGATAATGGATGTATGGGAGTATGGAAAGTATATCTGGCCATGGTGCTTGGTTTCGGGATCTCACTTTTGTGGGCCGATCCTCTGGAAATAGCCCCGGAGCAGCTTGTAATTACCCAGAGCCTTGACGGCGGTTATGACCTGTATGTTCAGGCGGTACCCGGGCGCGGTTCTGTTCTTTTAACGGAATCGACTGAAGATCCCGAACGGGAGACTGCGAGTTACGCCTACCGCAATCCGGAATATCACCGGGCCAATGGGGATGAAAAACGCCTTCTGAACGGTGTGTTTCTCGAAGAAACCCGTGGTCACTCCCTTGTTGATTCCACCCCGGAAGAGCATCCTGAACTGGGGCAGGCTTTTCACATATTCATTCCCTATCTTGTGCTGTACGGGTACCCCTGGACCAGGTCCGGGGAGGTACAGGTGCTGGACGGAACCTACCTGAGTATCCGGGCATTTGAAAAACCCTTTGCCGACTATACCGCTGGGTTCCGGGACAACCCCTTTGTCCTGAAGGTGATCCAGAAACCCTTTGAGGGTCCACCGGAGGGTAATTATATGGATGCCACCGTGGAGGCCTACCGGGAGATCAGTGATGCAGGCAGGGGAAAGCTTATATATTCACGGGGAGAAGATGACATTCTGGAAAAGATTGCCGGAATTATCGATGAGGCTCCGGGACGCAGCATGGACCTGGTGCTGGCCCTTGATACGACCCAGAGCATGACCAACGATATGCCTCATCTTCGAAAGAGTCTGGTCCCGCTGTTGCGGGAAAAGTCCAAAGGCTTTGATTCCCTGCGTGTGGGGGTTGTCCTGTACAAGGATTACGACGAGGAGTATGTTACCGATGTCTATCCTTTTCAGGCCGGCGGGGTGGAAACAGTACAGCGGATTCTGGATCGCATTCGGGTGTACGGCGGCCGAGATATTCCCGAGGCAGTCTATGAAGCCCTGTATGCGGGCATCCATTCCTATCCATGGAGTGCCGAACGGAGGCTGATTGTGCTGGTGGGAGATGCTCCCCCTCATCCGCGACCCCGGGGAAAGGTGACCAAGGAAATGGTCTACGAGGATGCGGAAAGCCGGGATGTTGAGCTGTATACGATTATTCTACCCCAATAGATATTTCAGCGGCCTCGATCTTTGCCAGCACCTTGCGGGAAAGGATCAGGGGCCACTCCTTGAGTCGTGAAGCCTGTTCGGTTTCGTAGCGGGCGATTATTTCATTGAACATGGCTTTGGACGCCGCGTATTCTCCCTTCTTGTAATGAAGAAAGGCGATCTCGTAATCCGCTTCCACATTTCCCTGCAGATCCTCAGGGTGACGTTCCTTGAAGGTCTGGTAGTATACCAGGGCAGTTTCGTAGTCGTTTCGCTGGGCTACCGCTTCCTGGGCCCGCTGAAAATATTCCATGGGAGACAGGTCCTCAGGGATATCTTCCGGTGCCGGAACACTGATACAGGACGAGATGAATACCATTATAAGCAGGGCAGAGAGTACCGCGATTCCGTGTTTCATGGAAAAAAGTTAAGCATATTAATCGCGGCTTGTATAGATTTCATCCTTGATGGGAAGGTTCTTTTTCAGGTCTTTAATAAACTCTTTGGGATCTCCCATGGGTTCATAGGCATCACAGGAGTCGAGACTGCGCCGGGCAACGGTGAAATATTTGTAGATCTTTTCTTCACCGAGCTTTTTGCGCCATTTTCCCGCATCACAGCGTACGCGAAGAGAATAGCGCACCCCCCCCAGGGGCTCCCTGACCAGCTTGCAGTGGACGCAGTTTGCGCAGTAGATCTTTCCGGACGTGGCGGCTTCTTCGTTCAAAGCTTCATCTTTTGCCGACATAGGTCCTCCATTTTTTCTTGCATAACGTTAACATCATCGACATGCAGCGGTCAATAGTTGAGTCTCCGGGGGGTATTCCGGTTATTTCCGCGCCTCCTCCAGAGTATTGATGGGGTCGTGCTCGGTGTCCACCGGACAGGGCTGTACGTTCCATATATCCTCGGCATATTGTCGGATGGTCCGGTCTGAGGAAAAATTCCCCGAATGGGCAATATTGAGTATCGCTTTCCGGTTCCAGTCGTCCCGGTTACGGTAGAGTTCCTGGACCTGCTTCTGGGCGTCCGCGTAGGACCTGAGATCCGCAAGGTGCATGTAGAAATCCCCCTGATCGAAGAGGGCCCGGCGCAGAGGCTCGAATATTCCCGGCTCGGAAAAGTTGAAATTTCCTGAAAACAGCAGGTCCACCGCCGCTTTTATTTCCTTGTCCCCGTTGTACAGGTCAAAGGGGGAGTAGCGGGGACGCAGGTCGGCCACCTCTTCCGCGGTCAGCCCGAAGATAAAGGCGTTTTCCCTGCCCACCTCGTCGATAATCTCGATATTCGCACCGTCCAGGGTACCCAGGGTAAGGGCACCGTTGCACATGAACTTCATGTTTCCGGTACCGGAGGCCTCGGTTCCTGCAGTGGATATCTGTTCTGAAACCTCGGCGGCGGGAAAGATCTTTTCCGCCAGGGAGACCCGGTAGTTGGGAATAAAGTAGACCCGCAGATACCTGCTGGCCACAGGGTCTCCGTTGACCACCACGCTGATGTTATTGATCAGCTTGATTATGAGCTTTGCCAGCTGATAACCCGGTGCCGCCTTACCGGCAAAAAGGAAGGTCCGGGGAATCAGGTTTTTGGTTTCCCCCTTCCTGATGCGGTTATAGAGCATGACAATGTGCAGGGCATTCAGAAGCTGCCTCTTGTATTCGTGAATACGTTTTATCTGCACATCGTAGATTGATCCGGGATTGATGACGAATCCGTGATCAGCGGCGAGTACCTCCGCCAGACGCTCTTTTGCCTCCTGCTTTACCTCTTCAAAGCGTTTTCGGAAAGCCGCATCCTCCGCCAGGGGAGCGAGTTTCTTCAGCCGGGTCATGTCGGTAATCCAGTCTTCACCGATGTGCTCAGTGATCAGTGAGGAAAGTGCTGGATTCGATTTCAGGAGCCATCGTCGCTGGGTAATTCCGTTGGTCTTGTTGTTGAAGCGTTCCGGATACAACTCCGCAAACTCCGGCACCACCCGGCTGCGCAGCAGGTCGGTATGAAGGGCCGCAACCCCGTTGGTGGAGTGGGTTCCCACGATGGAGAGGTGGGCCATTCTGATCTGCTTGGTGTCTCCCTCTTCCACAATACTCATCCGGTTCAGGCGCTGCATGTCTCCCGGGAAGGCGATGGATACCCGCTGGAGAAAATGGTGGTTGATGTCGTAGATGATCTGCAGATGCCGGGGCAGGAGTTTCTCCAGCATCGGAACCGGCCACTTTTCAAGGGCCTCCGGCATCAGGGTGTGGTTGGTGTAGCCCAGGGATTTGATGGTGATGTCCCATGCCGTATCCCAGTCAAGCTGGTTTTCATCGATCAGAATGCGCATCAGTTCAGGCACTGCCAGGGAGGGATGGGTGTCGTTCAGCTGAATCGCCGCGTAGTCGGGGAACTCTCTCCAGGAATGTCCTCCCTTCTTGAAACGCCGTACGATATCGGCCAGGGAACAGGCGACGAAGAGGTACTGCTGTTTGAGCCGCAGCTCCTTGCCGAGATAGAGCTTGTCATTGGGGTAAAGCACCTTGGTAAGGTTTTCCGCACTGACCTTTGCGGCCACAGCTTCGACGTAGTCGCCTTCATTGAACTCGCTGAAATCGAACTCCTCGGCAGCCCTGGCGCTCCAGAGCCGCAGGGTATTGACGGTTTCTCCTCCGAAACCGACGATGGGTGTGTCGAAGGCTATGCCCAGAACCGGTGTGGTGTCCACCCAGTGGTATTTTCGCCGGCCCCGTTCAACGATGGTATCCACCCGTCCGCCGAAGTGTACCGGGACCACTATGTCCGGTCGTTCTATTTCCCAGGGGTTCCCCCGGCGAAGCCAGTCGTCCGGCTGTTCCACCTGCCAGCCGTTCTCTATCTGCTGTCGGAATATCCCGAAATCGTAGCGCAGGCCGTATCCGAAGGAGGGGAGGTTCAGGGTCGCCAGGGAATCGAGGAAACAGGCGGCCAGACGGCCGAGGCCTCCGTTTCCGAGACCCGCATCGATCTCCTCCTCCCGCAGCTCTTCCCAGCTGTAGCCCAGCTCGCTCAGGGCCTCTTCAACCGCCGGTTGAAGGTGCATGTTGATTACATTGTTGCCCATGGAACGACCGATAAGGAACTCAAGAGAGAGATAGTAGACCCGCTTTACCTTTTGCTTGTAATGGGTCTGCTGGGTCTTCATCCACTGGTTCATGAGTCTGTCCCTGACCGTCAGGGCCAGGGCCATATATCTGTCGTAATTTGACGATGAGTAACGGTCCACGCCAAGGGTAAACTTGAGGTGTTCGGCGTAGCCCCAGGCAATGGATTCCGTGTCATGTCCCTGACGGGTAGGAATGGAAGGACGATTGTTTTCCACAGGGCACCTCCGTAATGTTCCCTATAATAGTGTATACCGCGGCTTTACGCGAATATTTCCTCGTGTTCATCGAGTATTTCAATGCAGATGCTCGGTTCGCGGACGACGGGCAGCTTGTCCAGGGCGGCCAGGGCCGTTCGCAGGTTTCCTTCCCGTACACTGTGGGTGGTTATTACCACGGGAACGGCATCGGCTTTGTCGTTGTAGGGCTCTTTCTGGAGCACCGAAGAAAGGCTTATCTGGTTTTCTCCGAGAATCCCGGCTATCTGGGCAAACACTCCCGGCTGGTCTTCCACCATCAGACGCACGTAGTATCGGCCCTGGATGTCCTCCTGTGGCAGGAGGACGGCCTTCTTTGTCCTGTCGGGCCAGATGTTCAGGGTCGAGAAGACCGTGTCCGCGGTTCCCATACAGCTGGAGATGATATCCGCCGTAACAGCGCTTGCCGTCGGGCTGCCGCCTGCTCCGCGTCCGTAGTACATGGTGTGTCCCACCGCATGGCCGTATACGCTGACTGCGTTAAAGGGTCCGGAAACCCAGGCCAGGGGGTGTTCGGTGGATATGAACGCAGGCCGGACCCGCAGGGCGAGGCCATCTTCTTCGCTCTGGGCAATTGCGAGCAGCTTGACTACATAGCCGAGTTCCCGGCCGAAATTCAGGTCGATAAGCTTGAGGGAATCAATCCCCTGTACCGGGACAGATTCCAGGTCCACCCGCTGGGCGAATGCCAGGGACGACATGATGGCCAGCTTGTGGGCAGAGTCTCCCCCGGTAACGTCCAGGGTGGGATCGGCCTCCGCCAGGCCTGCCTCCTGGGCCTCCTTGAGGGCCTCCTGGTAACTGTTTCCCTTCTGCATCATCTCGGTAAGGATATAGTTGCAGGTTCCGTTGACTATACCGTAGAAGGCGTCGATCCGGTTGGGGAGAATCCCGTCGTATAGTGCCCGCAGAATCGGTATTCCCCCGCCGCAGGAGGCCTCAAAGGAGATGGAAACGCCGGCTTCTCTGGCAACGGCCATGAGTTCGGCGCCGTGTTTTGCCAGAAGCGCCTTGTTTGCTGTAACAACCCGTTTTCCGGCTCTCAGGATCTTTTCGGTAAGGGTCCGGGCAATCCCGGTTCCTCCTATCAATTCCACTACAGCAAGCACATCCGGATCCGCAAGGACCTTGTCCAGTTCGGTCTCAAAGAGACCGGGATCCAGGTTCAGGGATTCAGCGTGGGAAAAATCCTTGTCCACAATGTAGCGCAGTTCAATATCAAGACCGGTCTTGGCGGCGAGCATTGAACGCTGGCTCAGAAGCAGGGCGGCGGTTGCGCCGCCGACAGTGCCGCAGCCAAGAATGGCGACAGCGGAGGGGCGTTTCATAGAGTCTCCTTGATTCAGACAGTACTGGGTCAATCCTAGGCGGGAGGCTTACAGCTTGTCAAGCTCTCTAGAAAAACGTTACTGCACCTTCCTGGGTTCCGGTTTCCACCGAGAAGCCGCCGATCTCTCCGGCCCGTGCCTTGTGGGCGTAGATGGTAAACTGGTTGACGATCTCCTGCAGCCGTTGCTCCCGGATTTCCCATTTTTCCTGTCCCCGCTCATTGAGGATCTGGGCTTTGCGGGAGGCGGCGGAATGGGCGGTGCGTTCGAAGATTTCCATGATGGATCTGGCCTGCTGACTGAGTCCGGCCAGTCGTTCTCTGTCTGCGTCGGTGGAACCGAAGAGTTCCCGGAATTTGAGGTTGAAAAGGGTGAACCCCTGCATGGTACGGACAATCTCGTCGTTGGTATCCTTCAGTTTTCCGTAGAGGCGCTGAATCTCCAGGGTGAAAGAGGATACAAGGTCGGTTTCCTGGCGATAGGAGTCGCGAAAGCCTTCCTCCGCTTCCTGGGCAGTCTCTATGAACTCCTTGGTTGTCTCCAGGGCGCTCTCCACGTCGGAAAAAATGCGGTCCGTAAGGTTCCTCATCTCCTGGACCGTAGACTGCATTCCCTTGAGTATCTGCCGCTTGGCGACCTCTATGCGTGCCGCAACATGAATGTTCCTGAAACGTCCGACAAGGGTGGTGAACTTCTGAAAGCCCTCTTCCAGTCCCTGGATGCGGCCGAGAAACGCGGAGTTGGTGGTGCGCATGTTCTGTTTCAGCTTCGGGACCTTGCGGGTGTTCTTTAACATGGCCCCCAGCTCGTTTTCCGACTGGTGAAACAGGTCGTAGATGCCGTCGTCCCTGGATTCGCCCTCGATCTGCCGGGAAATGAAGATGTCCCGTTCGTGTTCTATGGTCTCGACGGCCTTTTTTACCTCTTCAATGCTGGAAACAAAGGTCTCGGAATTCTCGGTGATCGCCGCGGCGATATTCTCAAGAAGGTATGAGCCGAGATTGGCCACCTGTTCGAGAAAGGTCAGTTCGTCCAGCAGCCAGTCCTCCCGGCCGTTGCCGTTATGAGAGTCATCGATGCTCTGGATCTTGTCCAGGGTTATGCTGATCTGGTCCACCGTCTGCCGGATAATGTCCTGGGTCTGAACAGCTTCCATCATCCGGATAAGGGGCTGCCGGATATCGTCCGCCCGGGTGCGCAGGGTCTTGAAGAAATTCACGATCCTGGTAAGGCGTTCTTCGATGGTGGAGAAGTAACTGAAGAGCTTGTCGCCGAAACTGTAGAATATTCTATCCTGTTCCTGGGTTATCATATCGGCGGTTCTCTGGACTTCCTCAAAATAGGATTGTATCTGTTTTCCCTCGGTGGTCAGGTTTTTCGCCTCTGATATGGTTTTAGCGGAGATCCGCCTCAGCTCATCGGTAACATGGGAAAACCCGCCGCCTTCCTGTCCCGCCTTCAGGGCGACTACCATGGCGTTGAGGGAGATGAGCTCCATCTCCTCGGTATTGAAGGTGATGGCGGCGATGAGCTCCTCCAGGGTATCAAGACGTTTGATACTCTGTTTCAGCATATCGAGCAGGCTGTTGTCGGAACTGCTCAGAGAAGAAAAGGAGCTGTGGGTCTGCTGAATACAGCCCTTCGTATTGTCCATAATCATGTGCAGAGCGTCGAGTCCGTTGCCGCCTTCCGCCGCTATGAGGCTGATCTGTCTGTCCGCGTCGGTAAATCCGCTGTCGAACTCCTGCAGCATCTTCGGATACTCTTCCGCTATGTGGGTATAGACAGCCTCGGTAGTTTCGATGAGGTCGTTCAGCTTGCCGGCAAGTTCTTGTCTGGTAGATTCCTGAAGTACATTCACGCTGTCAATTATAGGTCAGGATTATGCTGAAATCAATCGAAAAGCGATCCTCTCCAGGGCTGTTTCCCCGGTGGGGACAAAAAAAGACCGGCCCCGAAGGGCCGGCAGGGACTAAAGGTCGGTTTTTATTTATACGGAATTGTTTTTTCGCTCTCCTGTTCGAAGAAGAGTACCTTGTTCATGTCGGGTTTCAGATAGATTGCGTCTCCCACCGAAGGCTGAACGCTCGGGGCGACCTTGGCAATCATGGTGTGTTTCTTTGTCTTTACATAGAGATGGGTCTCTGCTCCCAGGGGCTCGATGACTTCGACAGTGGCTTTGATAACCTTGTCGTCGGCGGTTTTGGTCTCGTAGAGGTCTTCCGGACGTACGCCGAAGGTTACCTCTTTGCCGACGTAACTCCTGATACTTTCCGCGTAGCGTCCTTCGATCTCGATGGAGAAATCCCCTTCGTCGGCAAACAGCTTGCCTCCCTCCTCCTTGATGGTGACGTTGGCAAAGTTCATGGGGGGAGACCCGATAAAGCCGGCAACGAAGCGGTTGTTCGGTTCGTTGTAGAGATTGAGGGGGGTGCCGATCTGCTGGATAAGCCCGCCCTTCATTACGACGATCTTGTCCGCCATGGTCATGGCTTCCACCTGGTCGTGGGTTACATAGACCATTGTCGCCTGGAGCCGGTTGTGCAGGGCTGAAATCTCCGCCCGCATCTGGACCCTGAGTTTTGCGTCCAGGTTGGACAGGGGTTCGTCGAAGAGGAACACCTTGGGTTTACGTACGATGGCACGGCCTACGGCGACGCGCTGGCGCTGACCGCCGGAAAGAGCCTTGGGCTTTCTGTCCAGCAGCTCCTCGATATCGAGGATCTGGGCGGCTTCCTTGACCCGGGCGTCGATCTCGTTCTTTGGAAATTTCCTGATCTTGAGCCCGAAGGCCATATTGTCGTAGACCGACATGTGGGGATACAGGGCATAGTTCTGAAAAACCATGGCAATGTCCCGATCCTTGGGGGGGACATCGTTGACGATTTTGCCGTCGATGGTGAGTTCACCCTCGGTAATGTCCTCGAGACCGGCGATCATGCGCAATGTCGTGGTTTTTCCACATCCGGAAGGGCCGACCAGTACTACGAATTCCCGGTCCTCTACAGTGATGTTCGCGTTGTCGACAGCGCGAACGTTCCCATCGTAAACCTTTACGATGTTCTTGAGTTCTACGTTAGCCATTAATGACCTCCAATTATCTTATAAAAACCATGGTACAGTGGAAAATTTCAGCTGTCAATGAAAAATGGCTGTCTATTTGCCGCTTACAGAGCTGTAATCGGCCCTGAGGGCCAGGCTTTTCCGGACCGGTTCCGCCTCCGGGTTATCCATCAGGTGCAGAAGAATCTGTGCAGAGCTGATCCCCAGTTCATAGTGGGGTTGAATCAGGCTGGCCATGCCGCTTGAAAATCCTTCCGGATCTCCTCCAAAGCGGATGACCGCGTAATCCCTGTTCAGAACCAGTCCTTTGCCGGTCAGGATTTCTTTTACCCGGAGGGACAGGCTGTAGGTTGTACAGAAAAAACCCAGTTTTTTTCCTCTGTGGGCTCGTACCGTATCCGCTAATGCCTTTTCAAGGTCACCTGCGTTTCGGTCCTGCCGGCCAAGAAGCAGGCGTCTGCATTCCGGTATCTGCCGGGTGAATCCGTCTATCCGCTCCCGCAGGGATGATGCACTTATATTCAGGGAAACCACGGTACAGACTTCGCAGCCCTGAGCGATCAGATACTCCGCTGCTGCGGTGCCCCCCTCCCTGTCTTCCTGCAGAACCCGGCTTCCTGTGTAGCCTTCGGGAATCCTGTCGATCATTACCAGGGGAAGCTTTTTTCCGGCGATCAGTTCCAGGTGAGGTCGCGGAGGAGATTCTGTTTCGTAGCCGCAGGTGGGTGCCATCAAAAGGCCGTCGATTCCCCGGCGCAGGAGTTCTTCCGTGTTACGGGCTTCCGTTTCATGCCTGAAACGGCTGGTCATGAGAATCATCATATAGTTTTGCGCCGAAAGGACATCCTCGATTCCCCGCAGCATGTGAACCATGAAGCTTTCAAAAATATCGGGAAAAATAATGCCGATGGTTCTGGAGCTGCCGGCATTCAGCGTCTGGGCAAAGTAATTGGGCGTATAGTTCTCTTTTTTTACGGTTTCGAGAATGCGGTTCTGGGTTTCCCGACTTATTCGATACTGATCTCCCTTGCCCTGGAGTACCAGGGAAACAGTGGTGCGGGAGACTCCCAGCTCCTGGGCAATGCTTTTCATGGTTTTTTTCATGTCCCCTCACTTTATAACTTGCGGGAATCTCTGACAAGATTTAGAATGCTTACCTAGGTTAGCATTCAGGAATTCCGGAAAAGGAGATCTTTCCATGAAACGAAGCGAAATCAATGCAATTCTCCGGGAGGGAGATGAGTTTTTTAAATCCAGCATGTGGCATCTTCCCGAGTGGGCATACTGGTCACTGGATGAGTGGAAACAGTACAGCCATCAATGCTCAGCAGTTTTTGCCCATTCCCTGGGCTGGGACATTACCGATTTCGGAAGTGGAGACTATCTTAAAAGAGGGCTTTTTCTCTTTACGCTCCGGAACGGCGTGAATGGCCAGCCGGGAAAACTGTATGCCGAAAAGATCATGATAGTCAGAGAGGAGCAGGAAACCCCTTTTCATTACCATAAACTGAAACAGGAAGACATCATCAACCGGAGCGGGGGGAATCTCCTGTTCAAGCTCCGTCATACCAGTGACGGTACGGCAATGGATGAAGAGCGGCCTGTGGAGATCCTGATTGATGACAGAAGCCGTACTGTTCAGCCGGGAGAGACGCTGTGCCTGAAACCGGGACAGAGCATCTGTCTGGAGCCCGGGGTGTACCACAGGTTTTATGGGGAAACGGGAGAGGGAACGGTCCTGGTCGGCGAGGTGAGCCTGGTCAATGACGATGCAGCGGATAATTATTTTTACGAGTCCCTCGGCCGATTTCCGGAAATTGAGGAGGACGAGGAACCGCTTTACCTGCTCTCCAGCGACTACTCAAGGTTTCTGGGGGTATAAACGTGACAATCTCCGGTACCGGATGCTGTCTGTATGATTATCTGTACAGGGATGTCTCCTTGGAGTCCCCGAATTTCCGGAAATTCCTCTCCAGTTTGCCTGGAGACGGCGGTCTTACGCCGGGAGGCCTTGTATTTGCGGAAAGTCTTTCCCGATTTGCAGGACTTCCTGCGGAAGAGTGTATCGCAGCTCTCACACAGGGCCGAAAACCAGACAAGGTCAATCTGGGAGGACCGGCTGTGGTGTCCATGATTCACGCTGCCCAGGTTCTGCCGAAGGAGTGGAATATTCAGTTTTACACCTGCCTGGGGGACGACCCTGAATCGGAGAGGCTGATGGAAGACCTGAAGCGCTTTCCCATGGCCCTGTACACCGACCGGGCTCCCGGCTGTTCGGTGCCTTCAACGGTGGTGCTCTCGGACCCGTCCTGGCATGACGGAGCGGGGGAGCGCAGTTTTGTGAACACCCCGGGAAGTGCCCTGGCCTTCTCTCCGGATATGCTGGATGAGGGGTTCTTTCGAAGTGACATATGCCTCTGGGGCGGCAGTGCCCTTGTCCCGCCGCTTCATGACAATCTGGCTTTCCTGACAAAAAAGGCGAGGGAGCGGGGCAGTCTCAATGTTGCGGGGACCGTGTATGATTTTCGACATCAGGCGGCTGACCCTGTACATGCCTGGCCTCTGGGGACCCATGAAAATCCGGCGTATCCCTGGATCGATATCCTCATTACAGACAGGGAGGAGGCCCGGCGTCTCTCCCTGCAGGAGGATGTCGAGGATGCCGCGGAGTTCCTGCTGGCGCAGGGTTGCGGTGCCTGCATCATTACCCGGGGAAAGGACGATGTTTATGTAAAAACCCGCTCGGATCTCTTTCGATCTGTCCCGGGGAAATTTTTCCCGGTGAGCGAATTAATAGTGTTCGACCTGGCGGAAAACCCGGAAAAGAGGGGCGACACTACCGGCTGCGGAGATAATTTTATGGGCGGGGTTCTGGCCTCCGTTGCCCGGCAGATGGATGCGGATCCAGCCGGTCCTGTGGATCTTGAGGAAGCTGTTGTCGAAGGGATCTGTGCCGGCGGGCTGGCACTCTATCATGTCGGAGGTGTCTATGCTGAAAAGTATCCCGGGGAAAAACAGAAGAAAATCGAGGAAATAAAGAGCAGCTACACGGGTCAGTCTGCATGAAAGGTGAGGTCCTGGTTTTCGGAGCGGGAAATATCGGCCGTTCGTTTATAACCCCCCTCTTTCTGGATGCCGGCTATACCGTCCATCTGGCGGATATCAACACAGAGCTGATTGCGGCGCTGAAACAGGCCGGCTCCTACACCATCCGGATATGTGCAGGGGAAAAGGAGTCTGTTCGAAGGGTGGAAGGTTTTTTTCCCCTGGCTCTTACAGATCACCAAACCCTTGATCCACTGTTGCGGCGAGTGCCTCTTATGGTGACCTGCGTGGGTCGGGCCGGACTGGAGGCGGTGGCCTCCCTGATCGGTGAGATGCTTCCCGGGCGAAGAGGAGAAAACGGGGAGTTCCTTCCTCTGGATATTATTCTGGCGGAGAATCTCAGGGATGCCTCGGAAGTCTTTCGCCGGAAGATTCTGCAGCCCCTGAAGGGAGATTTTCCGGTGGAAAGCCACCTGGGGCTGGTGGAGACAAGTATCGGCAAGATGGTCCCTCTTCTGACTGAAGAAGAACGGCGGCGGAATCCCCTGAGCCTGAAGGCCGAAGCCTATAATACATTGATTCTCGATCGGGACGGCTTTGTCGGCCATCCTCCCGAATCACCGTCGATCAGACTGGTATCTCCCATTCGGGCCTGGGTCGATCGAAAGCTTTTTCTGCACAACATGGGTCATGCCGCCGCTGCCTATCTGGGACGGCTCTATTTTCCCGGAGAAGCCTCTCTGGCTCCCCTGATGCAGTATGCGTGGTTTTTCTCTGAAATCCGGAATGTGATGATGGAGGGGGCTGAAATATTGCTCAAAGCTTACCCGGAGGTCTTTAGCCTCTCTGAACTGAAGGATCATGTTGATGACCTGCTTGAGCGTTTTGCCAATCCTTCCCTGGGGGACTCGGTCCAGAGGATCGGGCGGGACCTGTCCCGAAAACTTGGGCGAAACGATCGGATAACAGGAGCCCTGCGGGAAGCCGTCACGCACAGGCTTCCGATGGAGGGCCTTGGACGGGTCTATCTGGCCGCCCTGGTATTTGAGGAGGCAAACCCGCAGAGTCCGGACCATGATATTGCGCGAATGTTCAGGGAAGAGGGGCTGGAAGCGGTTTATTCCAGGATATCCTGCGGAGGGGAAGTTCCGGATGAAATCGATCACAGAATCATTACGGAACTTAAGCGTCTCCACGCCGGCTGATACGCGGAGGTCGGTTTACCTCTGGGGCTGCTGATTGATCCATCGTTCGATACTGCGGCTGAGATTCTGAGATGCGGGGACCTCATTCAGCTGGGACTGCAGCCAGGGGAGAATGCTCTCACTTTTCAGGTCGTTCCATATATCCGGCAGGGCAGGGGGGAACTCGATAAAAGATGCCGGAGGTACATGCCCAACCAGCTCGGGAAAAAACCGGGGCAGTTCAATCTCGTTTACTCCCTGCAGGGAAGAGAAGCCCCCGGCAATGCCGAAATGCCGCATCCGCTTGTACTGGCTGGTTTCAAGCAGCAGCGCCTGGTTTTCGGGACGAAAAAACCACTCGAGAAAAGCCCTGGCAGCAGTGCTTCTTCCCGCTGTCCTGGGGATTCCTGCAAAAACCATATCTTCCCGAACCGGTACCTGGTTCTCATGGGAAATCCAGCGGAAATCAAGGTGTTCCCGGTCGGCGGGGGGAATAAAAAAATAGGTGTCTATATGGGAAAAAGCAAAGAGTATTCTTCCTGAGTTAACCAGCTTGTAGGGGGGTTCATACATGTACTTTTCGATAAACTCAATGTCCGCCTCCCATCCTCCGTTAACCTCTTCGATCCACTCCCGCATGTCGGATATACCCCGGTCGAGGCTTTCCTGGTTCCATACAAGGGTGCCTTCCATGGTTTCCCGGAAGTCCACATTGAGAAGCCTCAGCCAGGTGAAGGCTGCTTCGGGGTTCCATCTGGGGGAATAGCCGAGGACTGTACGGGAGGGGTGCAGTTCAGGGAATCCTGCAGCGTGTTCCCTGATCTGTCCAAGGCTCAGATCAAAGCTCTCGATTTCTCTGTAACTGTCCAGAAAGAACATCAGGGGTAAGGAAAAGGATATCGGCAGCAGGGTCTGTTTTTCTTCGAAGACCCCGAGATCCAGGATACCGGGGTAAAATTCCTCAGTCTCGAGCTGTCCGTCCTCTATCATTCGGTCCAGGGACTGGAAGAGGGGGATGGTGCGCCGGTCGTTAAGGAAGGATCCGATGACGATATCCGGCTGGACCTCTGCCTGTCTGACCGCCAGGGCCGGAGAGGGCTTGTAGACAACGGATACCATGTACTCGTTCTGGGAGGTATTGAAGATTTCGGCATACGCGGCAATCTCTGCCTGGTCGGTCCAGAGCAGGGCGGGGTCGTTGTTGAAGCGCTGGCAGCCTGTGAAGGGAGTGATTAGAGCCGCCAGTAGTACGAAACCGGTAAGAAAAATTATATGCCGTCGGATAGAGCTCGCTTTGTTCACGTCCAAACAGTACGGATTTCTGCGGCTCCTTGTCAACGCCGCTGTTTTGCCCGTCATCTTCCGGGGGATTGCGGAAAGACCGGGAGCGGGATATCCTTTTTTCGTGTCCATACTGCCTTATCGAAGTTACTCAGCTTACCTGAAAGAACGCTACGGGGTGCCGGCCTACCGGGTTGCAGTCGATGCGGGTTTCTCCTGTCCGAACCGGGCGGGGGGACGTTCCCGGGAAGGCTGCAGTTACTGTGAAATCTCCGGTGCCCGGGCGGTCTATCTGGACCGGACCGGACCGGAGAACCTCAGGATGCAGGTTGCGCGGGGAGTGGAATTCCTCAGCAAACGCTACGGAGCCCGGGTACTGCTTCTCTACTTTCAGGCCTACACGAATACCCTCGGCTCTGTCGGGGAGCTGCGGCGTCTCTACGATGACTGTCTGGAGATGGCCCCGTTCCGGGAGCTGATTGTCTCCACCAGGCCTGACGAAATCGACGGTCCCAGGGCCGACCTCCTTGCTTCCTACCGCGGTGAGGATTTTGATGTATGGGTAGAACTGGGCCTTCAGAGTGTTCATGACGCCACCCTGAAGCGGATAAACCGCGGACATGACAGCGCCGCCTTTTTCAGAGCCTATGATATGCTCAAGGAGCGGGGAATTAAAACAGCGGTGCATCTGATCTTCGGGCTCCCCGGTGAGGGGCGAAGGGAGATAATGGAGAGCGTCCGCCGGGTGGCCGCCCTGCGCCCTGAGGGAATCAAACTCCACAATCTTCACATCCCGGTTTCTTCACCCCTTTACCGGGAGTATCTGAAAGGAACACTGACAGTTCCTTCCCCGGCGCGGCATGCGGAATACGTGGCGGAAGCCCTTGCACTGCTGCCGCCGGAGACCCTTATCATGCGCATGACCTGCGATACCCCCTCGGCACGGCGGGGGGCTCCCCTCTGGGTTCCCGGAAAGAGCGCCTTCAGTAATGAGGTTGTCCGATTGATGGGTATAAAAAAAGAGCGGCAGGGTGACCGTTTCCCCGCCGCTGGATAGTCAATCCGGTATTATCCCGCCAGCCTGTCGGCGGCGGCAAATATCGCATCAAAGAGAGGCTGCAGGTCCTTCGTGTCGATGGAACTAAAGGCAACCCGAAGGCAGTCGCTGCCGATGGAGATGGTTCCGATGCCTTCCTTATGCAGCAGTTCCAGACGCAGTTTTTCCGCATCCACCGATCCGCAGTTGAAGCTCATAAAATAGCCCGAGTTGAAGGGCATGGGGGTGAGCTCCCTGCCGGTACTCCGGGTTTCGAGAATTTCCTTTACCTTCAGGTAGCGTTCCTTCAGGACTTCCATCCATTTCTTCTTTTCCTCGTCATGGTCGAGTTTTTCCAGGGTTTTGAGGAGGATACTCTGACCGGGACGCGAAGAGTTGGAGATCGACCCCCGCAGGGCGCCTCCTACCTTCTTGTTCAGGGCATCATACTGCTCCATTGTCATGGAGGGGGAGGCAAAGGTAAGGAAGCCTACGCGGAAGCCCCAGCAGAAGTCTTCCTTCGTGGGACCGTCCACCTTGGCGGCCAGGACGTTCTCGTGGCAGTTCGCTGCCAGAGCAAAGAAGGACTCCTTGAAGGTATCCTCTTCGTAGAAGAGACCGAAGTAGGCATCATCGGTTACAACGAGAATTTTATATCCCTCTTCGGCCACCTCGCGGACCGCCGAAGCAAGGGTATGGGCTTCTTCGTTGGTGGGGGAATAGCCGCTGGGATTGTTCGGGAAGTTCACCAGCAGAATGATTTTTCCATTCTTCGCGGAAGAACGCATGGCGTTTACAAAAGCCTGGATGTTCAGTTTTCCTTCGTCGGTAAAGAAGGGGAAGGTCTTGATTACAGAACCGTTTCTGACCTCGAAGATGAGCCGGTAGTTGCCCCAGAACATGTCTGGGACCAGCACGGTGTCTCCCTCGCCGGCAAAGAGGTCGGCAATCTGGGTAATACCGCTGGTAAGCCCCGGAACAACAACGGGCAGGGAAATCTCCCGCTTGTTCAGGGAGGGGTTCTTGCGGTAGATCTCTTCCCGCCAGAGTTTTCGCAGGGCTGGAAGTCCCGGAGATGGTGCATAGGCGACCGCCTCAGCGGGGCTGAGCAGGGGCATGTGCTCCCTGATGGTTTCCAGCTCGATGGGGTGTCCTTCGCTGTAGGCCATTCCTACTGTGGCGTTGAAGCGGTGGGCATGCTCAGAGGCTTCAACTGACTGGAGAGCTATTCCCCTGGGGAAATAGAAACGCTTACCGAAATCGGACAGCAGGTCCAGGCAGACCGAGCCGTCGAGTATCCTGTTTAGTTCCTGGGCTAATGGGTTCATCGCCAGAAAGGATAGCCAGAAACGGAAGGTTTTGTCAATAAATATACAGAAACAGGCGTATATTTATCCACTATTTTGAAAATATCCGGTCCAGGGCACGGGCTGCAGCGGTTTTCACCACGGGATGTTTCTCTTCCAGGAAGGGCCGGATCAGCTGTTCCAGAGACGGGTCTCCGCTGTTGCCTGCGGCGGTCAGCAGGTTCCGGAGAATCGCCTCCCGGGGAATCCAGCTGGCCTCCAGGGCGGTATCGGGGAAGATCTTCTTCAGTCCTTTTTCCGCAGGTGAGGCGAACTTAGGGAGGAGATCCCTGATGGGATATTCCTCCCTGCCCAGGCTGTCTCCGTCGGCGTGAACACTCCTGCGCCGGTTTACCGGGCAGCTGTTCTGACAGTCCATACAGCCGTACAGTCGTCGGCCCCAGACCTTCCGGGCAAAATCGGGAAGGTCCTCCCTGGTGGTTGCCAGGTACTGGAGGCAGCGTTCAAGCCTGACTCCGCCCGATTCCGCAATGGCCCCTGTCGGGCAGGCCGAGACACAGGCCCGGCAGGAGCCGCATTCCCCGTGAGGATCCGCCGGGGCTTCCAGGCTGCTGATCCTTGCGAGATCTTCATTTCCGCGGAGCCGGGAGATCTCCCCTTCGTCCAGGGAAGCCAGAATCCCTGCAAGCACGAAGGAGGAACCGTACTCCCTGTTCATCAAAAGGCCGTTGCGGCCGACCCAGCCGATTCCCAGGGCTGCAGCGATTGAGCGTTCGGGCAGCCGGGAGTTGCTGAAAAGCCTTACATGCTGTTTGCTGACTCCCGTTCCCCTCTGCAGTTCAGAAACCAGGGCCTTCAGCCTTTTTACGCAGTCCCGGTAGTAATGGGCCGCTGCGAAGGGTGCGACAAGGACCTTCCCGGGATCAGCTGAGGGGGCCGGATCGGGTATGGGGAAGATTCCCATGATAACCAGGTATGTCCGGTCTCCGGGAGTCTCACCGACAAGACCGGGCGCGATCCAGGCGATTCCCGGGCTGCGAAAACCATTCTCGAGAAATTTGCCGAGCAGTATATCCGTACGTGTCATGATCATTCCCTGTACAACAGAGTTTAAACTAATTATCTGCTCATTGGCAATTTACCGGAGAAACCCGGAGATTCCTTCGATTGACAGCTAGTCGCTTTTCCCATACCATACATGCTATGAAGGAAAACGATCTGCTTCCGGCGGAGGAGCAGAAGGAAGAAGAGCAGCAGAATATTTTTCAGCGAATTTTCTCTTTTATTTTTTCCGGAAACGATCCCGAAAAAGAGAAGCGGCGCCTGTTGAAGGATATCGCCAAAGAGCTGAAAAAGCAGAAATTCAAATTCTACAAGCCGAAGACGGAAGAGGCCCTTCCCGGACTGGCAAAGTTCTTTCATGATATCTATACCACCATCGGACCTGCCCAGGTCCTGCTGGACCATGCAGCCAGTTCCAATGTTCTGAAGCAGCTGATCATAGAGGAATCCCTGGCCGAGGGTCAGATCACCATAAAAGACGATCTCTCCGAAGAGGCAATCCGAAAGCTCGCGGAGACCATGGACCACAAATCCCTGGTTCAGAAGCTCAAGAACCGGCTGGTTTCCCTGTATGCCGCCTTTGACGCTGAGAAGGTGAAACAGATAAACGCCCGGTACAACCTGCTGATGGTTTTTCTCGGCTTTGTTCATTTTGACTACTATTTTTTACTCAAGAAGTTCGATTCCGGCCTGCCGGAACGGGATTTTGTCTATAACCCGCGTTTTGAACCGATCAACGGGGAGTATATCTCCGACGACCTTAAGGATTTTCTTGAAGTCGCCGGAGCCATCGACCGCAGCCAGCCCTGGCAGGAACTGCTGGATGTGCTTCAGCTCTACCGTGAAATGCCCGTCGTGGATGCCGGTCAATGGAAGAAGATTCTCCGCAATGTGGCGGAAGTCAGAAAAAGCATGGTCCTGGAGCTTGTTATCCGCTACGTTGACAAGGATCCCTATTACAAGGTCAAGGCTGCCAGGCCCAATGAGCATATTGTTGAGGAGTATCTCTCCAAGATCAAGACCAACACTGAGCTCACGGTACAGAAGATCATCAAGGAACGACGCACCGGAAAGATCGAAAAGCTCCTCCAGCAGGTTTTCGGCAGCGTTGCCATCTCCCGGATGAAAAACTATACCGACAAGAACAACGTCATGTTCTCCAAGAAGATGATGGCCGGCTACATGCACGTAGCTCCCATGAACTACCTGAAGGCCTTTCTGCTGGACTATTTCAAGAAGGACATCCGAGAGGTGGTGGACCAGCTCCTCATCCGGGGAAAATGGTCAACAAATCTTATGTCCCAGCAACTGTCCGACGCGTTCCATGCGGTGATGAGTATCTCCGACCAGCTGATCCAGTTTGATGAATCCCTGGGAGACGAGGGAGAGCGGGGAATCGCCCTTCGTAATGCCATGAAGCGGGCCGACAGGGACAAGAATGCTGTAAATGCCCTGCGGGAACAGCTCAAGAAGGTCAACGAGGAGGCCTTCAAGATGATCCACGGAGCAGCCTCCAATTTAATAACCGTGGGAAAAACCCTTAAGGTGGTGATTGAGGATTACGACCACAAACCCCGGGAGCTTATTCTGAACTGGAAGGAGATCGATATCTCCACGGACAACCAGATCAGATCCAAGCTGGCGGAGGTTTACAAGAAGATCTACTACTTTATCCAGCTTCTTCAGTTCTACGCCAAACCGGAGTAGGCTCTTTTCCCGAAAACCCGGGCGATCAGAACACAAATGCACAGCCGGCACTGACAAACCAGGCAGGCGGGGAACCCTCGTCTCTGCCGTTCTGAAGGGAGAAGAGATCTCCCTTTTCTCCGCTGGCGATGCCGGTGTACGCAAGAAGGGTAAAACCCTGATAGATATTCCAGCTGCTGCCGACTACGTGAAGGGCGCTGATATCCACCGGGGAGACTACAGCCCGATAGAAGAAATTCCTCCTGTCGTCCGGGGTCAGGCTGATTTCCGGATATAGATAGAGCCCGTACTCCCGGGGATCTTCTCCGGCGCGCCAGCTGCCCCGGGGACGGAGGAGCCCTTCGAGGCGGAGATTAAGGGTAGACGAGTAACCAAGCCTGAAGAGTTGAAACAGCCCGAAACTCAGGCGCAGGCGCTCATCAAGCTGTTTCTCCGCGCCGGCGACGGGCTCGATTGCGCTGGCCGCGGAAAGGTGCCAGTTGATCAGTCCGCCGCCCTGGAAGGATACATAGGGCCGGTGTTCCCCGGCGTCTCCGGCGTATATGTAGCCTGCTTCAGTTTTTATTCCCCCGGGACGCAAAACCAGACGGCCGCCGCCGGATGGGTAGTCCTCCGGGTTCTCTTCCGGGGTCAAAAGAACGGTTTCGGCAAAGCTGAAACGACCCAGGGGACAGTAGACTGAGGCGAGCCAGGTCCCGGTGGTTCGGATCTCCTCTCCGGTAAAATCAACACTGGTGGACAGGGAGTCGAAAAGAACGTCCCCGGCGTTGAACATGAAACCCTCCCCCCAGGAGAGTCGGGTCTTTCCCATGGTGAGCCGGAACCAGGGGAGCCGTGCCCTGATAAATGCCCGGTAGACATCGAATTCCGTTGTCTCTTCCCTCGCATTTGTCACATCTGCGGTCAGGGACACCTGGGCTTTCACGTCCCGGTTTGCCTCGGAACGGAAGCTGAGTTCCGCCTCGCTGCCGCCGCTGACTCCCGCAACGGAGTCCTTGCCCTGAAAGACACCGGCCAGATTCTCGATCTCTATGCTGAGACTGTTCTCGGCGGCCAGGTCAGGTGTATACAGGAAGAGCATGAGCATACAGGCTGCCGTGGCGGATCGACAGATCCTTACCATGTAAGCTCCTCCAGGCTGAAGGTTCCCGGATCGATGGATATACCGAGTTTCAGGGTGTCGAGGATCAGTTCGGTGGAGGAGTCCTTTTTCATTTTATCCTCCATGCGGATCCGGGTGGGAATGAATTTCCCTTGTATTTCTTTTATTTCATCGGCTTTCATCTCCTTGAGCAGGGACCCGGAACGGGAGAACTTGTGTCCTTTCAGCCAGGTAAACCTGCTGCTGTCGATCCAGAGGAGCTGGGAATGGTAGGGGACGGAGCGCCGCTTTGCCGTCAGCCGGATTTTGTAGCACTCATTGCCGTCAATCGTCTCGGTTCCTTCCATCCCGGCGCTGTAATCATCCAGCAGGCTCTTGCCCCCCGTCATGTCCTCGTAGGAAAAGTCGGAATCCATAACCGAATCCCGCATGGCGCTTCCCTGGATGCGCAGTACATCCTCGGCGTCGGGAAAATAGAGGTAGATCTCGTCTTCGGTACGCAGGATCTTTTGCCCTTCCTCTCCCCTGCTGGTGAACTCGATCAGGGCATCCTCCTCTCCCCGGGCCCAGGACCGGAAGGTACGGGTAATGCTGCCGTATTTATCGGTGGTTATCATTCTCCCTTCCGAGTAGGCGGTCTCATGGATCTGGTTCTCCTCCAGGCGTCGAATAATCTCGTCGGGACCCAGGGCGTTCAGCAGGGTCGCCGAAAACATCAGTAACAATGCCAGTATATTTCTCATTACGTGAACTCCTCTTTGTACGGTCGCCATCGGACTGATGTCCTCCGGCTCCGCTCAGCCTCGTTCGGGGCGGCAGAGCCGCCCCTTCACTCTTTACACGGTCGCCATCGGACTGATGTCCTCCGGCTCCGCTTGGCCTCGTTCGGGGACGGTAAAGCCGCCCCGCTGTCTACAACATTATACGTGACGCAGGGCCTCCACCGGCTCGATCCTCGCGGCCCGGCGGGTTGGGATCAGGCTGGAGAGGGAGGCTACTGCCAGGGAATAGAAAAAGACGAATACCGTGGACTTTACATTGAGCCGGGGATAGATAAGGCTGCTTATATCGAAGTCCACACCCTGCATGCCGGAGGAGAAATCGATACCCGTGGTACCGAACACCGTGGTAATTCCCGCACCCAGAACGACTCCTGCGGCGGTGCCGATGAGGGACATAAAAAAGGCCTCGAGGAAGAAGAGGCGGACGATCTCCCCGCCTTCCATGCCCAGGGCGCCGATGGTTCCGATTTCCCGCATGCGTTCGTAAATGATCATCATAACCGAGTTGGCGATCACGGTACTGGCGAGAACAAAAAAGATCAGGGCCATGAAGTTGTATGAGATGTCGGCAATATCAATCCACCGGACCATCAGGTTCAGCTCCCGCCAGTCCCTGGCAACCGCTCTGTCTTCCGGGGTGATAATGCCTGCCACCAGGGTCCCGGCCTCCCGGTCCGACAGCTCTCCGCCGGACTTGACCAGTATTTCCACCACCGAATCTCCCATTTTGAGGACGTGCTGGGCCCTGTCCAGGGGTATGTAAAAGTAGCTCTGGTTCATGGCGGCCACATTAAAGACGGCAATTCCGGTTACGGTAAAGGTTGCTGCGTTGGGGCCCCGGCGCATGGTTGTGGTCATCAGGGTTACCTTGTCGCCCACGCCTTTTTCGATTTTCCTTGCCAGACCCGCGCCCAGGAGAATTTCGAACCTGCCTTTCTCGGGAAGCCTTCCTGTGGCGAGGTATTTGTCAAGATGCTGAAAATCCTTCTCCTTCTCAAAGTCCAGGCCCACTCCCATGGCGCTCGCGTTTACGGCGTCGGGGTTGCTCACCGTCGGCGGTTCCAGGAAAGCCGGAAAGGGAATGCGGGGTACTGCCTGGAGGGAGAGATCACGAGACTCGATATCCCGTATCATGCGCTCCCAGTTTTCGAGGCGCAGGTGCAGGGGATTCAGCATTTCCTTTTCGTCGTAGCCCTCGTGGCGCACGCGGATCTGGCCGGTAAAGAAGGACTGAACGTTCCACTTGAGGTCCGCTTTCATGCCGGCCAGCAGGCTGAAAAGAAAAACAATAGTCATGGCCGCCAGGGCAATGGCGAGAATACAGAGGAGACTTCGCCGGCGGTTGCGGCTTATGTTTCTGAAGGCGATGCTTGAAAGCTTCATACTGTTCCTCCTTATTCATCCCGCAGACAGTCGGTAATCTGCATCTTCAGCGCCCTGCGGATGGGAAACAGGGCCACGAGCATGGCAATAACAATCCCGGCGAAGAAGGCCCTGAACATGGTGGGGATGTTCCACATGCTGCGGAATACCCCCGAAATCCGGTAGCCGATATCCATCTGCTTCAGCATGGGTGTAAAATCCCATCCCCATTCAACGAGAGGCCAGTTTACCAGGGCACCGAAGATGAGTCCCCCCAGGGCACCGATCAGACCGATTCCACCGGCCTCGAGAAGAAAGGAAAGCCGGATCTGCCGGTCCGTCATTCCCATGGCCCGCATCATTCCGAGCTCCCTGATACGTTCAAAGACGGCCATCAGCATGGTGTTGGTTATTCCCACTGCGGCGATAACGAAGACCAGGAAGAGGATAATCCGTGATCCCGTGGATTTCATGGCAGCCATGGCGACATAGTCCGGGGCGAGCTTTTTCCAGCTGTGGACCTGCAGATCATATCCATTGGTATGCAGAAGTTTTTCGATTTGTCCGGCCATTTTGTCAGGATCGCGGGATCGGTCAAAAGTCAGGCCGGGGCTGAGGGCAAGCTCGGTGACTGCGCCGTCCATATCAAGAAAATAATCCGCCGTCGAAAGGGGCAGGAACACGGTGCTTTTGTTGATCTGGGGGTTTGGGGAGTTGATAAGTCCGACGATCTCCATGTCCATGGTTTCATAGGCACCGTAGCGGGTCCGGACCCGCAGGGTTAGGGGGTATCCAACCCGGGCTCCCAGGTCAGAGGCCATCCATTCCCCGATGAGCACCCCGTTTTCGTCCTCTTCGAGGTAACGGCCCTTTTTAACTGTCTCCCTTAGCCGGAAAACTTCGTCGTCCCGGGAGGGATCGAGGGCGATACCTTTGACGTAGACCGAACCGGATTCGGGGTAGGGGTCTTCCCGGACGAAGAGTTCAGCCTTGAAAACGACCCTCGGTGTGGCGGCAATGGAATTCCCGTCCAGAATATCAATGATTTTTTCGGGCTCCTCTATCACGTACTTAAGGGGAAGATTATCCCGCTCACCAAGATAGGCAGGATGCATTACCTTGGCGGATGCGGTTTCGTAGTTGATCAGGTTTATCTCCGACTCCATCTCGGCACCTTTCAGGAAACTGTCCAGAACGATAAACAACCCGAGTCCGAAGGCGATGGCCGAGGCGGTTATTACCGTACGTTTGGTATAGCGGGTCAGATTCCTGAATGCCAGGGCCAGCAGAAACTTCATGATCTGCCTCCGCTGTCTTCGATGATCCGGCCGTCCTGCAGCCGTACAAGACGGCGGGCGAAGTCCATGACCATTTTGTCGTGGGTAGAGAAGATGAAGGTGGTTCCGTGTTTTCGGTTCATCTCTTCCATCAGTTCCAGTACCGAGCGACCCGTCTCGGAGTCGAGGTTTGCCGTAGGTTCGTCGGCCAGGATAATGGCCGGGTTCTTGACCAGGGCCCGGGCTACGGCAACCCTCTGCTGCTGTCCTCCGGAAAGCTGGGAGGGCCGCCGGTCCTCCATACCTTCGAGCCCGACTTCCCTGAGAATCTGCATGCTCCGTTCCCTCACCTCACCGTTATCGAGCTTGAGCAGGTTAAGCGCAAAGGCGACGTTCTCGTAGGCAGTGAGCACGGGGATCAGGTTGAAGGTCTGAAAGATAAAGCCCAGGTTATCCCGACGGAAAGCCGCCAGCTCCTTCTTGTTCATTCGGGACACCTTCTCCTTGTTGATGAGGATTTCTCCCCCGTCGGCGCTGTCGATACAACCGATAAGGTTCAGCAGGGTGGTTTTTCCTGAACCCGAGGGGCCGGCGATGGATGTGAACTCACCTTTTCCTATGTCGATGCTCAGGCTTCTCAGGGCATGGACCAGGGTTTCCCCGCTGCGGTAGTCCTTGACGATATCCCGTACCTCAATCATCCGTGTTCTCCTTCCCGGATTTTTCCGGGTCGTTCTGTTTCTGGAAAGCCGCCGCTCCCAGCAGGGTACCCATATTCATGCTCTCCAGGGCGGAGGAGGGCAGGAGCATCAGGGAGTTCTTGTTGTACTTCATCCCTTCATAGACCATGTTCATTGCCCTGAGCTGGAGAGCTGCAGGATTGTCCACGTAGGCACGGGAGGCTTCTTCGAATTTCGATGCAACCTCCGCCTCGGCAGTCCCGAGGATTATGCGGGCCTGCCTCTCACGTTCCGCCTGGGCCTTGCGGCTCATGGCGTCTTCGAGCTCCTTGGGAATAAGGATATCCGTAAACTCGACGCTCAGAATGCTTATACCCCAGGGGCTGGTTTTGGCATCCAGGATCTGCTGGATGTCCCGGCCAACGTCCTCCCGCTCGGAAAGCAGCTTGGCCAGGTCGTTCTTGCCGATGGCATCCCGCAGGGCCGTCTGGGCTGACAAAGTGACCGCTTCAATATAGTTCTCCACCTCAAGAATGGCTTTCCCGGCATCCCAGATCATCCAGAAACAGAGGGCGTCTATGTGTACCGGAACATTGTCCCTGGTAAGGGTTCGTTCGGCGCTGAAGTCGGTAACCCGGATGCGGGTATCCACGAAGTCGGCGATACGGTCGATTATGGGAAGAAGGATGAAAATCCCTGCGTCCCGAACCCGGCGGAAGCGCCCGAAACGCAGTACCACCACCTTGTCCCAGTGAAAGACGAGCTGTACCGATGCGGACAGCAGAACCCCCAGTCCGGCAAGCATATAGGCCGGGGGATACTGAATTCGCCCGTAGCCTCCCATAAGTCCCAGAACCAGGAAGAGGGCTACTACCTGTATCGTCCACAGGGGAAAGAGAGCCATCAGAACACCTGCCCCCAGGAGTCCGCCGAAGATGGTGGCCAGGGCCTCCGGCGCAACAAGTGGATCAAACCAGTAGAGAAGTCCCCCTGCTCCCCCGCCGAAGATCAGCAGCATAAGGAAGGAGTAGGTGGAGTAGTGAAAATCCTTCTCCAGCTTTCTGCGGGGCTGGTTTTTTATGCGGGAGTATCTTTCCTTTACTATCCCAATATTCATGCTTCTCTCCTCTTTGCACGGTCGCCATCGGACTTGCGTCCTCCGGCTCCACTCAGCTTCGTTCAGGGCCGGCGGAGCCGCCCCTTCGCTCTTACTCGGTCGCCATCGGACTTGCGTCCTCCGGCTCCGCTCAGCTTCGTTCAGGGCCGGCGGAGCCGTCCCTTCGCTCTTACTCGGTCGCCATCGGACTGATGTCCTCCGGCTCCGCTCAGCTCCGTTCAGGGCCGGCGGAGCCGCCCCTTCGCTCTTCTTCTTCGAGGCCTGCTTTTCATCGGTTCAGCTCCTGCAGATAGCTTATGACATCCTCCATGCTGAATCCGTAGGAGCTGGCTTTCGTTACGAAGCCCCGGGTAATCTCTGCCAGGATCCGCTCCCGCTCTATTTCGTCCAGCTGAATCTCCTTGTCGGCGATAAAGGTGCCCGTGCCCTGCTGGGTATGTACAATCCCGCGTATTTCCAGCTCGCTGTATGCCCGGGCCACGGTATTGGGATTTATCTGCAGCTCCACCGCCAGGCTGCGGACCGTCGGCAGCTGGTCTCCGGTACTCAGGCGGCTGTCGGCTATGGCCATTTCTATCTGCAGAATGATCTGCTTGTAGTAGGGAACCCCGCTTTTCGGGTCCAGGCTGAACTGAAGTAAGCGGGTATTTTTCCGTGATGCCGCCATGGCACCTCCTGCCGTGGATGTACTGAACACTTATTGTACTAATGCATTGATACAATAATAATGTATACCCCTTTTTTTACTGAGTCAAGAAGATCGGTATTAAAGTTTACGCTTTACGTAGAGGTTTACGCTGCTGATAATGTCGTTTGTATCTGCAGCAGCGTCATAGAATCCCTGCTTGTGGTAGGATGTGGCGGAGACACCGGTGTACCAGTCTCCGAGGAATCGCCGTTCAAAGGCCATGTCGAGGATTCCGATTATGGAATAGCCTGTGGAACCGTACTCCGGAACCGATTCGGGGATGGTGTGGATGCCGTAGTAGGAGTAATTTACGAGGATACTGCCGATGGTTCCGTGGGAGACCTCAAAGTAGAATTTTACTCCTTCCCCGGTACCCAGGTCGTAGTTTCTGCGTTCGGTGCCGTTCTCCGGCGGAGCGTCGTACCAGAGGTGGAGGTATTCGCTGGCGCCGAGGAGTATCCAGTTGAGGTGCAGCTTGGAGGACAGGTACCAGGACCTGCCGAAATGGTGCTGGGTCTTGAAGCTGAGGCCCAGAGAATTGGCCGCAAGATTGATCAGGGAACTGAAGATGAAATCGTAGTGAAGGCTGATAAAAGCGCTCCCCTGGGAATGCCGGGTGTCATACAGGGGCCAGGCGCAGAGTGCCCCGTCGGAAAAAAAGGATGCGGAGTAGAAAGTATCAGAAAGATTAATGCTGAAGCGCTGTTCAAAGTGCTCAAAGGGTGTTATGGATTTCAGGATGAAGGGGTCGCCGTAAATAATCTGCCCGCTGACATAGGCTGAGAAGTCGTTTTCCGCCGCTTCGTAATTCCGGCTTCCGTCAAGTTCGTTATCCGCAAGGACGATACCTCCTGCAAGCTGTACGTCTCTAAGGGAGGATCGGCCCCGGGCAGGTTTGGTATCCTCCCTGAACAGCAGGCTGTTCATACTGTCCATGGGGCTTATCAACCAGCGGGCGTGCAGGTCGCTGGCGTCGGCTTCCAGGTAGAGACGGTGGAACATTTCACCAACTGCGATTCCCCCGAGGCTCGTTACGATCAGATCGTTTTTGCTGGGCAGTTCGGTCTCCATGAGGAGCTCCCAGGTGACGCTTCCCCCCAGGGTCAGCAGGGAGGATTCCCAGAAATTGAGATTGTTCGATCTTCCGGAGATAAAATAGAAGGAGCCCTGGTAGGGATGACCGATCTGGTTGACGGAGAACTCATCCTGGTCCCATACCCAGCTGCTCGTGAGGTTGGTGTGAATGGACTCGGGGCTTATCATGGCGTATTCGGCCTGGCGAATATAGCGATTTACCCCCAGAAGAAAGAGGTTGCTCCCCATTGCCTCCAGGGCGGCCATTCCGTAGCGGGGAGAGGTCTCTGCAGGCTCCGTTTCGATCCCGGTTTCAGCCGACAGGGGGAGCTGAATCACAGACAGGAAGAGGAGGAAGAAAAGCGCTGAATAGAGTACCCTCTGGGAAGAGGAGAGTCGCATAGTATGGTGGCCACCCGGCATTCAAGATGGAATGCAGGGTACCACCGAATAAGGTTTTTTTACTACCCTCAAAGAAGGCGGCGAGCCTATTTGAATGCCGCGCTCAGTTCCCGCCGGCTGTACTCGAGTACATCCATCAGGGTCCTGGTACCGTCTTTTCCGGGAAAGTTGATCAGGGTGGCGATTTTTGCCTCGGGCATGATCTCGAGCAGGGGGGCACCCACGTCGGTGTGCCAGTTGTCAATTATCACCATTGCGCCGCTTTCGGAGAGCTCTTTCAGCTGTTTTGCCTCCAGGGGAGCGGGTCCGTATGTCCCTGCGACGCTAAGGCCGAGGTTTTTTGCAAGTCCTGCAAGGAACTGATGGACAATGACGGGGGTCCTGCTGTAGGGAGCGAGTTCAGCCCGCCAGTCGTCGAAGAACTCTTTAATCGCCGTAAGGTTCGCCTCCGCTGTCTCTTCGGTGCCCGCGGCCTTAGCGATGATCCGTACGGATTCACTTATAACCGGCCAGGTGTTTACCGTGGTAATCTGTACCAGCCGGGCATCCGCGGAGGCTGCTTCCTTGAGGCGTTCCATCATGACTTCGTAACCGGCGTAGATAATCATATCGGCCCCGGCTATGTCCCTGATATCTCCCGGGGTCATTTCGTACTCCGGAGGGTGCTGCAGTTCGTAGGGGGCGAGGATTCGGATATCCTCAAGGCCTGCGACCTCTGCGAAGGAGGCGGTCCAGGAGGTCGTGGCAATGACCTCAGGGGAGGATTGTGCCTCCTGAACCCCTTCGGCATAAAGGGCGAGGGACAGGACGAGACAGAACAACAGAAATAACAGTCTTTTCATAAAGAACTCCTGAAATGTTTAATAAGTATCATAATTCCGAATACCAGTGCCGAGGTCAGGGTAACCCCTGCACTGACGGGAATATCGAACCAGAGGGATAGAATAAAGCCGGCAAGGGCGGAGAAGAGTCCCACCAGGGATGAGACAAGAAACATTGCACCGGTACTGCCCGCCACCAGAAGAGATGAGACCGCCGGCAGCAGAACCAGGGAGTCCAGCAGAAGGGCCCCTACAAGGCGCATGGATATGGCGATGGTGATTCCGGTACCGATCAGAATGATCCGGCGATAGGTCTCCGCGGGGATACCGGAGGTGGCGGCCACGTCGTAATTGAACAGGACCGCCGTCAGTCGGCGCCGGAGGATAAGAATAAAGAGAATAATCGCGGCGCCGACTCCGCTGTTTATCGCCAGCTCGGTACCTCTGACGGCGTAGATGTTTCCCCAGAGAATGCTCAGGGCATCCTTGGCGGGAACTCCGGCCTTGTAGATGACAATAACAGCCAGGGCTATACTGACCACCATCAAAAAAGTTGTGGCGTAACCGGTGGGGATGTCCCCGCGGCGGGTAACGGCGATGAGTATGAAAATAAGCAGAAGATTGACTACCAGACTGCCCAGAAGCGGAGATATCTGAAGTCCCATGGCCAGGGCGCTTCCCAGAAGGGCCCCGTGCATCAGCATGAAGCGCAGGGTTATGAGGTTCAGCCTGATTACAAAAACCCCAATCAGTGGAAAGGCGATTCCCGCAGTCAGGAGGGCCAGGAATCCCCGCTGGATCGGCGGCAGAGCGAGGTATTCCAGCATCAGCCAACCTCCCGCACACGGGTGGTATCCAGCTCCTGCTCGAGACGCAGTCGACGCCAGCCTTCCTCGGGGATTCCCTTGAGGTCGTGGGTCACCAGCAGCACCGCGGCTCCATGTCCTGCAGCCATCTCCAGAAGGAGGGGATAGAAACGGGACCGGATCTCCGGATCCAGCCCGGCGGTGGGTTCATCCAGGATGAGCATTTCCGGGGCCTGGGCAAGACAGCGTGCCAGGGAGACCCGCTGTTTCTCTCCCCCCGAGAGGGTGGCAAAGGAGCGCCCGGCCAGGGATGCGCATCCCAGAGCTTCCAGGAGGTCGTGGATCCTCCTGCGTCGTTCGGTCCTGCCCATTCTGCGGGCACTGAAACCGATATCAACCACCTCCTGCACCGATATGGGCAGGTCGCCGCTGAGGGACTCCTGGGGCAGATATGCCAGGCTTCCGGGACCCCGGAGTTTTCGAATCAGGCTGCCCTTCTCGGGAAGAATAAATCCCAGGGCTGTTTTTAACAGGGTTGTTTTTCCTATGCCGTTTTCTCCCTGCAGGATAAGGTGTTCCCCCGCGCTGATGTCGAAGGAGAGGTCTCGAAGAACAAGACGCTTACCCCTGCGGACATTGACAGCGCGGAAGGATATAAGAGAATCCGTCATTTCCGCCCGGCCCGGCGGCTCAGCTCGGTGTAGGCTTCCTCGGGATCGTCTACCGCGGCCAGAAGTTCCTCGGTTTTGCACTGGATTCTGGGAACCAGGGTTTCCCAGGAGAATTCCGCGTTTCGGGAGCGCAGATACTCCGCTGCAGGCTCGCTCATGAGTCTGCCATGGATCCGGCGTATTCCCAGGCGGTATATAAGGAGGGCTGCGGCCTTTCCGATAATACTGTCTTTCAGGTAGAGATCGGCGGCTGTATACTCATTTTCTGAGAGAAAGTCCTCCAGGGCAAAAAGGGGATGAAGCCACTTTCCGTTGTTAATGAATATGGGATCATCCTTCAGGAAGACCTGAAGTGAAGGTGATATCTGGTGATTTGTGTCCATACATGGTGATAATAACACCAAAGTATGAGACGCGGCAAGCAGCTTCGGAGAATCAGTCCAGCTTCTTGGATATCAGCTGCAGGAACTCCAGGCGCGTGGCCTCGTCGTTGTGAAAGCTGCCCAGTACCGAGGAGGTGGTCATAACAGAGTTCTGCTTCTCAACCCCCCGCATCATCATGCAGAGGTGCTTCGCTTCCATAACAACCCCCACACCCTCGGCGTTGGTGGAATCCATTATCTCCCGGGCAATCTGCCGAGTCAGGCGTTCCTGTATCTGCAGTCGCCGGGCGAAGACGTCGGCAATGCGGGCAAGTTTGCTGACCCCCAGGACCTTGTCCCGGGCTATGTAACCTATATGGACCTTGCCGTAGAAGGGAAGCATATGATGTTCACAGAGACTGTAGACTTCAATGTCCCGCACGATAATCATATTGTTGGCCTCGGACTCGAATACCGCTCCATTGATAACCTCGTCAATATTGCGGCTGTAACCGGAACTCAGGTACTCCCAGGCTTTGGCGGCCCGTTCCGGGGTACGCTGAAGACCTTCCCGTTCGGGATCCTCGCCCAGTTCAATTAATAATTCACGAATAAGCCCGGCTACACGTTCGCGGTTCATGGTTTGAAGCCTCCTCTGTTTCAAAGGCCGGAATCGAGCAGATTACGCAGGATTTCGGTTATTGGAGAATAGTACAGCTCCATGTCGGGATTGACCAGTCCCGCCAGGATACTTTTATCCCCGGGCAGGCGGATGTCCGGTTCCAGTTCCAGAAGGGGAATATAGACAAAGGCCCTTTCCCGTATCTGCGGATCCGGCAGTACAAGCTCCGGGCCTGTAAGCAGAAGATCATCATAGAGAATCAGGTCCAGGTCCAGGGTACGGGAGGCGTAGGAATCCCCGGTTCGTATGCGGCCGCATTCTGCTTCGATGCGTCGTAATGTCTCTTTCAGCTTCAGGGGTTTCATTTCGGTCTGCCCGTGCCAGATCCCGTTAACGTATTCCGGCTGTCGCCTGTCGCCCAGGGGGGCTGTTCGATAGTGGGTGGAGATCCTGAGCAGTTTTACCCGGGCAGCAAGCAGCGTGAGCCCCTTCGTGAGACTGGTCTCGGCTTCGATGTTGGATCCTGTTGCAATGAAAAAGTCAGCCATCAAAGCCCCGATCGGGATAGTCCTCCCGTGTACGGAAGATTTCCACGGCCACGCTTTTTGCGAAACGCAGGGCCCCGGGCTTGTCGACGGTAACACCCACCCGCTGGACCTCCGGTACATCGAGGCAAAGAGCGGCTATCTCGTGGGCCAGGGCCTCGATAAGGAAAAAGGAGCTTGCCTCGGTGAAGCGTATTACACGGTCCTTGATCTCCTTGTAGTTGATGGTATCACCGATATCGTCGCTTTCTCCGGGAAGCCTCAGGTCGCCCTCCAGGCAGAGCGAGATTATTACATCCTGCTTTTTTTCCCGCTCATCGGGATTTATTCCGACGATACAGCGGACGAGGATATCCCGTATGTGGATTCGGTCCGGTTTATACTCCATACATGCTTCCTTTAATGCGGCGGCCGCCATCCACGAAGATGACCTGACCGGTGATAAAGCTGTTAGCCACAAGAAACAGCAGGGCGCTGCTGATGTCCTCGAGCCTTCCCACGCGGCGCATGGGGTTGGTGTGACGCAGTTTTTCCAGGTATTCCTCGTTTTCCCCGGGAGGGGGAAGAATCAGCCCCGGTGCAATGGCGTTTACCTTGATTCCCGGAGCGCAGGCGACGCTGAGCATGCGGGTAAGGGTAAAAAGGTTACGTTTGCTCAAGGCGTAGGCCGCGTGCTTGCTGTCGTTGTCGGTAATCCTGGTATCAAGGAAATTGACGATGTTTCCCAGCTTTGCGGCCTCCGGCGGGTCCTCAGGGACGGAAAAGCGCTCCTGGGCTGCAAAGAGCCGGGAGAGGAGCAGGGGCGCCCAGGTGTTTACCCTGAGGTTCTGTTCGAGTTCCGCCCAGGTAAAGCTGTCCACGGTGCTGTCGGGGAAAATCGATGCGGAATTGACCAGGATATCGAGACCCCCGGTCATATCCAGGGCCTTTTCGAAGAGCCCCCTGGTCTCCTTTTCCGATTCCAGATCGGCCCTGAGCGGCCAGGCCCTTACCCCACGGCTGCGTATGCTGTCCGCGGTTTTTTCCGCATCTTCTGAAGAGTGGTGATAATGGAGAACAATATCGGCTCCGGCTCCCGCCAGGGCCAGGGCACAGGCGGCGCCGATGCGTTTGGCGCCGCCTGTTATCAGAGCAGTCTTGCCCGCCAGATCGGACTGCATCATATCAGACAAAACGGTTTCGTATCTCCGCGCTCACATAATCGAGAATGGAGACCGTCAGGGCGATGAACCATACGGCTATTCCCGCGGAACGGTACTCCAGGAGCCGGATGTACTGGACCAGGAGGAAGCCGATTCCGCCGCCTCCCACCATACCGATGACCGTGGACATGCGCACGTTTATGTCCCAGCGGTAGATGGTAAAGGAGACGAAGGGGGGGATCATCTGGGGAACCACGGCAAACATGATGGTCTGCAGTTTTGTGGCTCCCGTGGCCTGGATGGCCTCGATGGGACCGGGATTTATACTCTCGATGGATTCGGAATAGAGCTTCCCTAAGGCCGCTACGGAGTGGATAGTCAGGGCCACGATACCGGCAAAGGGACCGAGCCCCACCCAAACCACGGCAATGAGGGCCCAGATAAGGGGTTCGATGGCTCGTACGATGTTCAGAATGGTTCTGGTAATATAGTAGATGGTCATGGTTACCCAGCTTCCGGACATCAGGTTGCGGGCTGCGAGAAAGCTTACCGGTACCGACAGGATAATACCGAATATCGTGGCCATCATGCCCATGAAGATGGTTTCGATTATCAGCTCTATGGTCAGAAGCAGGGGTTCGCTGGGGAGCAGGGGCCCGACCTCGCTGACCTGGCGGGCAATCACCTCGTGATATTGAGGTCCCCTGGCGCTTGGAGGCACAAGCCGGTAGGGCATAACCATCTTCAGCTCAAAGGATCCGGTATCATCGGTGGTAACTGAAAGATAACGTCCCTCATGACGGGGCTGAAACTCATTGCCGATGGCGTCGCTCCACCATATTTCGGTGTGGGTATTCGGCTCGAAATTCTCTCCCCTGATAGTGAGCTCCGTTCCGGGTACCACTTTGTTGTTCTCGTCCAGTTTTGAGAGGTTCCCCGATCGCGGTTCAACCAGTATGTAGGGCTCTCCGGGGCGCTTTTCGGGTACCGGCGGAATCTCCCCTTCGGAGTCCACCAGAAGCTCTGCGCCGGCTTCCAGACTCTCGGTGTCCCGGGTGACCGCCGCATCCCAGGGCCACAGGATTTTTGAGAGAGGGGTCCAGGCTTCGTTGGCGTCCCTGGTAAGTCGTACGAGATCGATCTGACTGATCTGCCATCCTACAGCAAAGAACACCAGAAGAATCAGGGCGAAAATGGCGTTGCCGTACTGCTTTTTTTTATCCGTCTGTCGGGCCGCATCGATGACGATCCATATCCAGATTCCGATTAAAGCCAGCAGGCTGAAGCCTACAAAAAGGGGATTCCGGGAAAGCGCCTTTGCAAGGGTTCCCCAGAAGCCCTCTTCAAGGCGCCCGATAATGCGAATTCGCCAGACCATGAGTCCTGCCAGGCTGATCATCGAACCGGCAAGAAGGAGTCCCCGCTGGATCCTGCGGGCCAGGATCTGTCCAAGCCCCGGCAGGAACAGGGAGAGCAGGGCTGCGACGGGGGCGCTGACCAGGGAATTTTTCGCCTCTTTATAGACCCGTTGATTCATGGTGCCACCTCCCCGCTGATGTTGTCCTGATGGCTCAGGGTGCCCGCACTTACCCGTTCGGCCTCTTCTCCATAGATCTCCTTGAACTGCTGGTCGGTCATGCTGCGGATATCGTCGCGGGTACCGCGGTAGACGATCTCGCCGTCCTTCAGGCCGATAACCTTGGTGGCATAGCGCTGCACAAGGTCGAGGTAGTGGAGGCTGCAGAGTACAGATATGCTGCTTTCCCGGTTCAGTTTTTCCAGATATCCGAGGATCGTATGAGCCAGAACGGGATCCAGGCTGGCCACCGGTTCGTCCGCCAGGATCATGCCGGGGTCCTGCATCAGGGCCCGGGCAATTCCAACCCGCTGACGCTGTCCGCCGGAGAGTTCATCCGCCCGCTTGTGGGCCTGATCTTCAATTCCTACCTTCCGCAGGGCCTGTATGGCCTCTTTGCGTGTACTGCCGGGAAACTTGTGCAGAACACTGCGCCAGGGATTCAGGTAACCGAGTCTTCCGGAGAGTACGTTGGTCAGTACACTGGAGCGGTCCACCAGGTTGAAGTGCTGGAAGATCATTCCTATTTTTCGCCTGATAAAACGGAGTTCCCTGCTGTCCGCGGCGGTAACGTCCCGGCCGTCAAGGATGATAGTTCCTTCCGTAGGATCGATCAGTCGGTTTATACACCTGAGGAGGGTCGATTTTCCCGATCCGCTCAGACCGATAATGACCAGGAACTCACCGTCCTCCACGGTGAAACTGACATTATTCAGGGCCCGTGTTCCGTCGGGGTAGACCTTGGTGAGATTTTTGACTTCGAGCATGATTTCCTCAAAAAAGTTAGAGGGGGGACCGGATATCCCCCCTCCGGGATTTGTCTCGTTACCCTGAAAGGGCAGACTATTCCATGAGCTCCTGTGCTTTCAGTCCCGCGGCCTGGAGTACCTGCCGGAAGGGATCGTAGAACTCGTCCCCGTGGGCTGCAAGATCGTCCCACTGGTAGGCGGTATTCAGGGCCTCTTTGCCCCTTTCGGTTTTAACGATCTTAAGAAGGGCATCCACGATCTTATCGCGCATCTCCGCTGGAACGGCGGGATGGAACTGGACTCCGTCGTTGGGGATATCTGTGGTTACGCCGATTACGACGACCTTGTCCATAACATCGGGATAGGTCTTTTCCAGTCGGGTTCGGGCGTCCACGTAGGTTGCTCCCACGTCGGCTTCACGGTTGTAGACAGCGGATACCACGGTGTCGTGGCTGCCTGCATCCACAACGCTTTTCAGGTCCCGTTCAGGATCGATACCGACGGCGCGCATCTCGATCATCGGAATAATCCAGCCGCTGGTGGAAAGGGGATCCACCCGGGCAAAGGTTTTTCCTGCGAAATCCTTGATGCTGCGGATACCGCTGTCCCGCTGGGTTATGAACTGACCGTTATAGGTGGGCGAACCGTAGCGCACTGAAACCAGGGCGGCATCGGCAACTCCACGGTCGGCAGCCATTATGTAGGCAAAGGTTGCCAGGGAGGCCATGTGTGCCTTGGGAGGTTTGCTGCTCATGGCTTCGATTACTCCCACGTACTCGGTTGCGACGTTGGTGCTGAAGTAGTAACCCGTTTCCGCGTGCAGGAGATCGGCAACCTCCTGGGCTCCCGCAGAGACCCTCTCCATTTCTCCGGAGGGTACGAAGGACCAGACGATGGGGTTCTCCTCGGAACCGAGGGCTGCCTCTTTGGCTCCGCCGGCAAAAAGGGCACATGAGGCTGCGAGGATCAGGAACACAAGTAATCCTTTTTTCATCTTACATCTCCTTGTGACTTGGCGTTCTATAGTAACAGCATACCATAGGATAGAAAAAAGCTACTAACAGTTTGTACGGTTTTTGTTAAAAATTGCAGCTTTCCTGTAAACATGACAAAAATAGTTGACTATTGAGATGAGGGGGTATAGTATATTCCTATAATGAAGATTGTTTTGGTAGGGAATGTATGAAACTGTCCACACGGAGCCGTTACGGACTGCGTCTGATGATCGCCCTGGCCATGAGTTACGGCGGCGGGCCCCGGCTTTTAAAGGAGATAGCCGATACCGAGGAGCTGTCGGAGAAGTATCTGGGTCAGCTTGTGATTCCCTTGAAAAGTGCAGGGTTTATCTCTGCTGTGAGGGGAGCGAAGGGGGGCTATGAATTGACCCGGGACCCGGAAGAGATATCCCCCCTGGAAATCGTAAATGTGCTCGAGGGTGACCTTTTTACCCGGGAAGAACATACCCCTGCCAGTCCCGGGACGCTGCGGGCAGCTTCGGAGTTGTGGGAAGCCCTGCGGCGGTCCATGACGGAGGTACTCTCCTCCATGACCCTGGGAGATCTGGCCAGAAACGCCGGCAAAAAGAACAACGATTCCCTGATGTATTCTATCTGAGACAAGGAGACAGACGATGGCAATAGCGCGGAATATCACCGAACTGGTGGGCAACACCCCTATGGTAGTCCTGGCAGGTTTTGCCCCGGAAGGCGGGGAGATCCTGGCAAAGCTGGAATCCTTTAATCCCTGCGGAAGCGTAAAGGACCGCATTGCCCTGGCAATGATCGAGGATGCAGAAAAAAAGGGAATGGTGGGCCTGGGAAGTCTGATTGTAGAGGCTACTTCAGGCAACACCGGCATAGGCCTGGCTTTTGTCTGCGCCCAGCGGGGGTACCAGCTTGTATTGACCATGCCGGCCAGCATGTCCGTGGAACGGCGCAACCTGCTGAAACTCCTGGGAGCCCGGCTTGAACTGACCCAGCCTGAGAAGGGTATGAAGGGTGCCATTGCCCGGGCGGAGGAGATTCTCAAGGAGAATAAAAATGCCTTTATGCCGTGGCAGTTCGATAATCCCGCCAATCCCGAGGTCCATCGCCGGACTACCGCCGAGGAGATCTGGAGGGACACCGAAGGCCGGGTCGATATACTGGTCGCCGGGGTCGGCACCGGCGGAACCCTCACCGGAACCGGCAGTCGTCTCAAGGAGCTGAACCCGAAGCTCCAGGTGGTGGCAGTGGAACCCCAGGCCTCCCCGGTTCTCTCCGGAGGAGAGCCGGGGCCCCACAGAATCCAGGGGATCGGGGCCGGGTTTATTCCCGGGGTGCTCGATACAGAGGTCATTGACCAGATTGTACAGGTGGGCAATACCGAAGCCATGGAGGCCGCCCTGGAACTGGGACGCAGGGAAGGAATCCTGGCAGGTATCTCCAGTGGAGCAGCAGCCCACGCCGCCCGTATTGTGGCCTCCAGAAAGGAGAACCTGAATAAACGAATCGTAGTCATTCTTCCCGATACCGGGGAGAGATATCTTTCTGTATGGTCTTCCCTCGAGAGCTGACAGGCTGAGAGTTGACCGGAAAAATCAAGTTTCGGAGGAATCCATGTCGTCAAAATTCCATTTTGAAACCCTGGCGCTGCATGCCGGACAGGTACCCGACAGCGATCAGCACTCCCGGGGTGTCCCGGTTTACAGGACCAGCGCCTACACCTTTACCAATACCGAACATGCGGCAAACCTGTTCGCCCTGAAGGAGCTGGGTAATATTTATACCCGCATTATGAACCCGACCCAGGCGGTCCTCGAGGAGCGTATGGCGGCACTGGAAGGCGGTGCGGCCGCCCTGGCCCTGGCATCGGGAACCTCGGCGGTTTTCTATTCGATTATAAACGTTGCCTCCGCCGGGGAAGAGATCGTCTCGTCCAGCAACCTCTACGGCGGCACCTTTACCATGTTCCACGATATTCTTCCCCAGTTCGGTATTACCGTACGCTTTGTTGACCCGGAAGATCTGGATGGGCTGGAAAAGGCAATCAACGAAAAGACCCGGGCAGTTTACTTCGAGACCATCGGAAACCCGGGACTGGTGGTGGCGGATATCGAAAAGATCGCCGCCCTGGCCCACGAAAACTCCCTGCCCCTGATTGTGGATTCCACTTTTACAACACCGTATCTGCTTCGGCCCATCGAATACGGGGCGGATATCGTGGTTCACTCCCTGACAAAGTGGCTGGGAGGCCATGGTGCGGGAATCGGCGGTGTGGTAATAGACTCCGGCCGCTTCGACTGGACGAACCCCAAATTCAGGCTTTTCAACGAGCCGGACCCCTCCTATCATGGTATTCGCTACGCCCACGATCTGGGAGATCTTAACCCGGTGGCCTTTATCATGCGCATGAGACTGGTTCCCTTACGAAACCTGGGGGCGGCCCTCTCTCCGGATAACGCCTGGATCTTTCTGCAGGGGCTTGAGACCCTGCCCCTGCGAATGGAACGTCACAGCGAGAACGCCTTCAAGGTAGCCGAGTTTCTGGAAAATCATCCCCGGGTGGAGTGGGTCAGTTATCCCGGTCTGCCGTCGAATCCGGCCTACGAACGGAACGCCGGTTACCTGAAACGGGGTTTCGGCGGGATGGTGGTCTTTGGCATTAAGGGCGGTGCCGAGGCCGGATCGGCCTTTGTTGAAGGCCTGAAGCTCTTCTCTCATGTGGCCAATGTGGGGGACGCCAAGAGCCTGGTTATTCACCCTGCAAGCACTACCCACTCCCAGCTCTCTCCGGAGGACCAGATTACCGCAGGGGTACGGCCGGAACTGATCCGGCTCTCCGTTGGACTGGAACACATCGATGATATTATAGCAGACCTGAAACTTGCTCTGGAGCACGGGGCAGACTGAAACCCATACGGGTACCGTTGCCGGGAGCGCTGCTGATTTCCAGGGCGCTCCCGTTTTTTTTCAGGAAATCCCGGGCCAGCTGGAGACCCAGGCCTGTGCCCTTTTCATCCTCTGTCCCCGGGCGGGAGGGGTTTTTGTCGGGGGAATATAATCCCCTGATCTCTTCTGAACTCATTCCAATGCCCGAATCTGTAATCTCGATCCTGGCCAGGCTCCTGTTTGCCCTGAGGCTGATTGAAACTGATCCGCCCCGTCGGGTGTACTTGATGGCGTTGTCCACAAGGTTCCGCAAAACCGTATAGATCATATTGCTGTCTGCCATAACCTGCAGACGATCCTCGTCGGTTTCGAGGCGCAGATTTATCTCTTTAGCCTTGGCGCTCGTATGGGCATAGGCATGGACGCTTCTGCAGAGTTCAATGATATCGACAGGCTCAGTCCGTACTATAAGCCTGCCGGATTCGGCCTGGGACCAGGCCAGGAGATTTTCCAGCAGGTCATAGGTCGATTTGGCGGAGACATTTATCATGCCTATAAGCTCGCGGTTTTCCTCATCTGTCGAAGCGCCCCGGTGTGTATTTGACAGCATCAGGTTTGTTATCCCGATGGTGGAATTAAAGGCATTCTTGAGGTCGTGGGCGATGATGGTAAAAAGTTTGTTCTTGGTTTTATTGGCCTCGTCCAGATCCCGGGCGGTCTTTTCCAGTTCGGAATAGAAGAGTTTTATCGGATTCCGGATGCCCTCGCTAACCAGGGAGCGGTAAATCAGGTAAAAGGAAAGGATTTTCAGGTAGTGCCCCAGCATGTTCAGCAGCCCGTAGTTATCGGTATACAGGGTAAAGGCAAACTCGCTCCCGATGGTGGCGGCTATGGACCAGTAAAAAAACCTGAAAAGGCCGGGCGGAAAGAGTCCCCGCCGGGAACGGAAGACCAACAGAGTGACAAAGAGGATAGCGACGATCACATATTCGCTGACAATCTTGAAGAGGGTCTGACCGCTGCCCTCGATAAAGCAGACCGGGAATATATTTGTCGGGAAGATAGAGATCATGATCAGGGTTGTGACGGCAAGGTAACCAATAAAGGTCGGTCTGTAGTTTCGTTGTTTTGTCGTTATAAAAAGCACGAATCCCAGCAGGCTGAGCGCCTCTGTATAGCGGGCCGCAATCCAGAGCTGATTTGCATGGTAGCTGTAGTCTGTGAAGATCCCCATCCCTGTATAGGAAAGGGTGTGCATGGTATCGAGGAAAGCGATAAAAAGATACGCAACTCCCAGGTGTACCAGCACCGGGGTCTCCATCAGGTCTCTGGCGTTCCAGGCGATCATGAATACCCCGCAGGCAATGATGATGCTGAAAAGCTCCGACAGGGAATGAAACAGAAGGTAATTGTAAAAGCTGGTAAAATAGAGGGATGTCAACAGAACCAGGGGTAAAATGATTGAAAGAAATTGACCTTTTCGTTCTTTTTGAACAGACCTCATAGTGTGATGATAAGGGACTCTGGACAGAACCGCAAGTCTTAAGAAAGTGGAATATGAATCCGCAGGATTCCGCTGGAGGGGTCTACCCGTATGGTGCCTCCAAGCTCTCCGGTCACAAGAAACCGGAGCATGGAAAGTTCCTGTCTCTCCAGGTTTTCCAGCGCCTTCGTTGGGGATACGCTGATCAGGAGACCTGCTCTGTCCAGGGATGTCCCGGCTTCCAGGTTTTCCCACTCCCCCTCCGGCCGCCGGTGAAAAGCGGTGGCCAGTACCTCATACAGCGTGAGGGATATCAGTACCCCCTGGAGCAGGCCGATCTTGAGGTTTGAGCCGGTCACAGCCAGTTTCGGAGATTTTTCTTCCAGAGAGAAGGTCGCCGCATAGTGGCGGACAACTGTGTTGATGATCTCCCGCAGGTTCCTCTCCTCCGGGATTCCCGTCTGTGTAAAGTAGCGGTACGCGGCCCGCAGAACCGTAAGGCGGTTCGCCTTTTCTTCCGGGGATACTGAGGGATCTGACTTGAGCATGTGGCGGACCAGGCGCAGAATTTCATCGATACCCATACTGAGCTTGTTGAAGAGGATCCGGTTTTTTTCCACCGATCCTGTAAGGGCCAGGTTGGAGCGGTGAACCATTTCGTACAGGGAGGCGCTTTCCAGGGCATTGGCACAGTGGGACAGTATCAGGGTAAAAAGCAGGAGAGTCAGCCTGTCTCCGTGGCCCGGACCGTGGCTGAACACCCCGGCGAAGAGTCCACGGCAGCGGCGGGTTGTGCTTATGGAGTGGAGAAGGAGCCTGTTTCTGTCTTCGGCCTCTATGTGACGCAGCATGGGGCGCTGGTCTCTAAGGGCTATGTGAATATTCCCCTTCTCCATCTCCTCTGCAATCAGGCCTTTAATATGTTCAGCCTCTGCAGCAGGACGGCAGGAATAGAGCTCCAGTTCGCCGGTATCATCATTTACCAGGTAAAAGGCGGAGACATCGAAGGGAATGATTGAATTCAGCCGTTCTCCCGTCAGTTCGAGTACCCGGTCAAGGGGAGAGGCGCTGGTAAGGGTATCGAGAAAATCGGTCATTTCAATGGCAGACTCAATGGTTTCGTAGGCTGAAACGATGGCGTCCGTCAGGTCCTGGTTTTCCAGCTCCAGGTCTCTGGGGTCAGTCATGGAGCATTATCTCCGTTATTTCTTCAGAATGGGTCTCCACCTGACGGACAACGGCGTCTATGGCGGCAGGCTTGAGTGAGAGGTACTCCCGGGCAGCCTCCTGAAGAGGAGGTACATAGAGTTCTCCACTGGAACCTTTTTTTATTCCGTTGACTATGATGTCGGCAAAATGGATTATCGTGGCTTCAAAGGGTCTCAGGCTTTCCGCCACGCTGTGGTGGTCGGTAATCATGGCCAGAAGGTTTTCCGGCATATTGAGTTTCAGGCAGAGCTCCCGGCCGATATCGGAATGGGAAAAACCCAGAATGCTGCGCTCTGCGGTGAACTGTGTAAGGGAATGGCTGCGGCAGATGGTATCGATATAGTAAACTGCGTCGTGCAGCCGGGTATACAGGAGGAGCTTGCCGATATCGTGAAGCAGACCACCGATAAAATAGCGCTCCGTGTTTTTCTCTTTCAGAAAGATGGCCAGGGTCCTGGCGGCAATGGCGGTGGCAATGCTGTGACGCCAGAACTCCGTAAGGGATGCATCATTCTCTCCCCTCTTGAAAAAACTCCTGCTGATGCTGATCCCCAGGGCCAGGGTTCCAAGTTGCCGTGTTCCGATTATGGAGACTGCTTTGCTGACGGTGTCGACGCTGTTTTTCAGGGCGTAGAAAGAGCTGTTCGCCAGGTTCAGCAGGCGGGAGGTGAAGCTGGGGTCCTTGGTTACCGCGTCGGATATGTCGATGGCTGAACTGCGCTCATCGTTGATGACGGAGAGGATGTGATTGTACACCTCCGGGAGAGCCGTGAATTCCCCCATTTCAATGATGGCCGCGGGATTTGCCGGGAGACTGTTTCGCTGGGGCGGTGCTACTTCTTTGGTGTTCTTCAGGAATCTGTCGTAGGGGCGTTTTGAACGGATACTTATGCTTTGCTGCCAGATTTCTCGAATGAGAGGGTCGTTTCTGTCCACCAGGGAGAAGAGTTCCAGGCTCTCTCCGGATACAGGTTCATTTTTCTTCTCTGTGTGCTGAATTCCCAGGGCTATCTTCGACTCGACGGTAACGCATACATCGGATATTCCCCAGGTCTTGAGGATTTCAAGGTTCTTCTCATTTATTACACAGCCGGCGGTGAGTAGACGCCGGCCGTACATGTCATGCACATCCTCCGCAAGGACCATTCCGTTTTGTAAGTCACCTACACGTATCGTTTCCATACAGCCGCCGATGAGAAAGTATTCCTTAAATATAGCCGCAAATACGGCGCCGCTCAAGGTTTAGGGCTCAGACCTCCCGTACATCCCGTATCTCTTCGACATAGGGGGACAGACAGGAAATAAGGTCCTCCCTGCTCATATCTTCGACCTTCAGGGTCAGCAGGGCATTGGTCATATCTTCTCCCAGAAAGGTTCCGATGGAGATGATGTTTCCACCCTTGTCGCGTATTGCAACAGCTATGTCTGCCAGTTCTCCGCGCTTCTCCGGAATAAGGATGGTCGCCCGAATACCGGAACGCCGTACGCCGAAGAGCTCCACAAAGAGTTTGAAGAGGTCGGATTCGGTAATAATGCCCGCCAGGTGTCCCTCTTTCATGATCGGGAGGCCGCCGATGTTATTTTCCGCCATTATACGGGCAGCATCCTCGATAGGGGTTTCCACGTCGATGGTGATGGGGTCGACGGTCATTACCGATTCAACCTGGAGTTCCGAAAGGAGTTCGGATATTTCATACACATCCAGCGCGGTAGCCGTGGAGGGCGAGGCCTTCAGCAGATCCTTTTCTGTTACAATCCCCTTGAGTTTGCCATGCTTATCCACAACGGGGAGTCGATGGATTTTTTCCCGCTGCATTATTTTCCGGGCTTTGGCTACTGAATCGTGCGGCAATATTGTTATGGGATTCTGAGTCATTCGCTTACCCACAGTCATGACAACCTCCTCGTGGACACAGACAAAATAGGGGTGTACCACCCGTAAATATGGTAGCCCGCTTTTCATGCGGTGTCAAATATTGCTACCAGTTCGTATGAACCAGGGGTTTTATGTGTGTGTCGTATATTTTACGGACTTTATCCATCTGTTCCTGTGTAAGGGGCGGCAGATCCGCTGATCCGACATTGGAGACAACCTGTTCCGGCCGGGAAGCTCCCGGAATTACCGTGGTAACCTCGGGGAACATGAGTATCCAGCGCAGGGCGATGGACGCCAGGGCGGTATCACCGGAAAAAAGTTCCTTGAGCTCCTCCACCGCCTGCAGACCTGTTTCAAAGGGCACACCGGAGAAGGTCTCTCCCTTGTCGAAGGCCGAACCGTCCCGGTTGAAACTCCGGTGGTCACGGGTACCGAAGGTCGTTTCCGCGGTGAACTTTCCACTCAGAAGGCCAGAGGCCAGGGGCACCCGTACAATGATTCCGATCTCCCTTTGCCGGGCAAGGGGAAAAAAATCTTCCGCCGGACGCTGGCGGAACATATTGAAAATGATCTGAACGGTGGTGACGTTATCGTATTCCGAAGCCTTCAGGGCCTCGTCGATTTTTTCCACCGAGACTCCGAGATGGGCGATTTTCCCTTCCCGTTTAAGGTCTTCAAAGAGACCGAATATCTCCGGACGGTAATATACCTCCCCGGGGGGGCAGTGAAGCTGAATCAGATCCAGCCGGTCCAGACCGGTTCGTTTCAGGCTCCCTTCCACGTAGGATCGGAGTGCTTCAGGTGTATAGCCTTCCGCCACATGGGGCCGGATCTGACGACCGCATTTTGTTGCCACGTAAATCCGCTCGCTTCTGGATTTGACAACACGGCCGACGGCCTTTTCGCTTTCTCCGTCGGAATAAACATCCGCGGTGTCGATAAAATTGACTCCCCCGTCGATGGCGGAATTGATTATTTTTTCGGCGTTGGCATTGTCAAAAGCACTGCCCCATTTTCCCCCCACCTGCCAGGTACCCAGGGAAACCTCTGTAATGCTGAAACCGGTTTTACCAAGTCTTCTTCTGTTCATTTTTTTCTCCTCTTTTAATTTTCTGTCCGTCGATACACTATATCATACCCAGGCTGGAGAGGTATTCGGCAATTCCGCTTAAGAGCATCTGTACCGCCACGGTGGTCAGGATCATCCCCATGAGTCTCTCGATGGCCTTGAGTATCCTCGTGCCCATCAGTGTCCTGAGTAGGTCCGATAAAAGCAGAATAAGCACCGTGGAGAGCCAGGCGATAAGCAGGGCCAGGAAGGTTTCCGTAATGCGGTCCGGGTGCCGGGTGGCCAGCAGGGTCAGCATTACTATGGTTGAGGGGCCTGCGATAAGGGGTACGGCCAGGGGGACGATCAAGGGCTCCTCATCGCCGGCAATCCCCTGCCCCCGGACGGTTTCGGGAAAGATCATTTTCAGGGCAATCAGAAAGAGGATAAGTCCTCCGGCGATGGAGAGGGCAGGCTCGGAAATATGCATTCCCTTGAGGATATAGCCGCCGAATAGCAGGAAGATTATCAGAATCGCCAGGGCAATGATCAGTTCCCGCAGAATTACCCGCCGCCGGCGTCCGGGATCCATGTTGGATAACAGGGCCAGAAAAGCCGGTATATTTCCGAAGGGATCCATTACCAGCAGAAGGGTTATTGCATTGGATATGATAAACATGGATCTACTGTAGCATACGGATGAAGGAAACGGTAGCGGCCTCTGTTTTGCTCTGTTTTGGCCTTGTCCAATCAGAACATCGGGGATATCTTCAAGGGTAACATCAGGAACGCTTATTTTGAATATTCCAGGATTTCTTACAGGGAAACTTGTCGTTTTTTTATACCTGTTCTCATTTTCTCCGGGCCTTTTTGCCGAAGTCCCCATGGAGGTGCAGCCCGAGGGTGCCCCCCGGGAGGAAGCGCGGAGGAGTTTTTCCGGAGAGGAGGTCGTCAGGGCTTTTTACAGGGCCTATCCCGACAGGATTGAGCGTATCGCCCTCCTGGCCGGGGACTGGGCCATGCTTGTTGACGGCAGCTGGTTTTTCTGGGCCGAAGGACGGCTTCTTCCGGAAGAACTTAGAATGCAGCACCGGGATTATTCTCCTTACCCCTTTTACCGGTACCCCCGGACTCTGCCCGCCTTAGGGGAACCTGATCCTCAGGAGGCTGCCAGGCTGCGGGCCAGGGTCAGCTCCCGGGAGGAGAACCCCCCGCGGCGGCACCCCGGATTCTTCAACGCCCTGTGGCGAATTTACGACCGGGATACCAGCTGGGCGCGGATGAAAACCACCTTTTTTCTGGGCCACAGGATTGAGCTGCACCGGGAGCTGCTGGAGGACCTGGCGGCGGTGGAGGAGACAATCCAGGAGGTCATGAAGACTGATGCTGATCTGCGCCGTTTCGTTGCCGGCCTTTCAGGCTTCGACGCTTACAACTGGCGTATAATTGCAGGCACGGCATCCATGAGCTTTCATGCCTACGGTGCCGCGGTAGACCTTCTTCCGGGGGACTACCGGGGACTCCAGGCCTACTGGCGCTGGGCGGCCCGCTATTATCCTGACTGGTTTACCCTTCCCTACGAACAGCGCTTCATGCCTCCGGACTCCTTCGTCCGGGCCTTTGAAGAGCAGGGATTTATCTGGGGAGGGAAATGGTTCTACTTCGATACAATCCATTTTGAATACCGGCCGGAACTTCTGATTCTGAACGGCTGGTAGGAAGTTTAAGGAGGTCCTATGCTCTCGTTTATAGCCAAATTCCTCGCCGCCCTGAATGCCAATTCCCGGCCGGGGGAGATCGGGGCCGCCGCCTCTTTCGGCTTCATGCTGGCCCTGATTCCAGGGGGGAACCTGCTCTGGTTCGCCCTCTTTATTCTGGTGTTTCTGCTCAAGGTTCACCTGGCGACGGCGCTGCTGGTGATGGTGCTCGGTAAACTGGTCGTCCCCCTGCTTGACCCCCTTATTGAACTTCTTGGTCTGGCAATTCTGAACCAGGAATCCCTTTTTCCCCTCTTCACCGCCATGGCCGACATGCCCCTGCTGCCCTACACCAACTATAACCACTCCCTGGTTACAGGGGGGTTCGCTGCAGGTATCATTCTCTGGATACCCCTCTTTTTTCTCTTCATACTGCTGGTACGGCTGTACCGCAGCTATCTCTGGCCGAAGCTTGCGGAGAACCGGCTGGTTAAGGGCTTTTTACGCTATCCCCTGGTCAAAAAGATCAGCGGGGCCGTCGGCAAGGTCGGCGGATTCTGGAAGGGAGTACGCTGATGGCAAAGACCAAATCCGTAAAGCTGCCGAAAATGTTTCGGAAACCCATACCGAAAAAGCGCTTCGAAAAGAAGATACTCCGGCGGATCTACCTTGCGAAGGAGAGGGATTTCCTGCTTTCTCTGGCAAAACAGGATGAGCAGGAGAGGTATGTCATATCCGGGGAACTTTCAAAGGCCGAGGCGAAACACCTCGCGACCCTGGCTAAATCCATACGGAAAAACAGAGGGCTCGTCACCGGCTGGAAGGCCGCAATTCTGGCGGTCATTATCGGTTCTCTGCTTGTCTTTAATTTCCTTTTCAAGGACCGTCTTGCAGAGGCGGGCATGGAAGCGGCCCTGGAGAATGTATTTCGCGCCAGGGCGGAAGCAGAAGGTGTTCACCTTTCGCTGTTCCGGGGATCCCTCTCTTTTGAATCCCTGTCGGTGGCGGATCGGGACAAACCCATGGAAAACCTTTTTGAACTCTCCCGTTCCGAGCTGCGGGTAAACATCTGGGAGCTGCTGAAAAAGCGCCTCGTCATCGAACGGGCGGTATGCTCCGGCATCCGGCTCGGGACCCCCCGGGACTCCTCCGGTGCGCTGCCCGAGGCCGAGACGACTGAGGCAGGTTTCTCTCCCGGGGACAGCAGGTCCTCCGGTCTCGGGGCACTGCTGGCGGACACAGATCCCGAGGCTCTGCTGCAGGCCCAGTTTGACCGGCTGCGGAGTCCTGCCTACCTGGATGAGGTGAACGGCCGCTATCGTCAGGCGCTCGACCTCTGGCCGGAGAGGATCGAGGCTGTGCAGAATGATCTGGAGGCCGGAAGAACGGCGGCTTCCCGTATCGCGGCCCTGAAGATACAGGAGATTGACAGCCTGCAGGAGGCCGCGGACGCGGCGAAGGTGATTCAGGATAATTATCCCCGGGTGGAAGAAGCCGCCTCCACGCTACGCCGGACCAATCGGGATTTTCAGCAGGACCGGGAGGCTCTGACGGATCTGCAGAGGGGAGTACGGGATGCCCTGGAGGAGGATTACCGGCTTCTGGAGTCCGTGGTGGCAGATCCCGGAGGAGAACTCGGCGGGGTGGCTTCCCAGGCGGCGGAGAACCTCCTGAAGGCCCGGATCGGCAGGTACTATGACTATGCCCTGAAAGCCATTGATGCCTCCAGAAAGATGAAATCGGAGAATGGTAAAAAAGAAGCTGCGGATGTTCGCCGACAGGGCGCTGTTGTAAAATTTCCGGTCCGGGGATATCCCCGGTTCATGATTGAGGAGCTCTATATCTCCTACGGGAGTTCCGGTTCCGGAGAGTATCTTGAAGCATCCGCGCAGGATATAAGCTCTGACCAGGAGATCGTCGGGCGGCCGGTTCGGTTCTCCCTGAATGCCGAGGACGGCGTGCATCGTATCAGCGGAGAAGGTTCTCTGGACACCCGGCAAGGGGCACAGGAGTTTCTCTCCCTGGAAGGCGGCCTTGAAGGCGGCGGTTTCGCTCTAGGAAATGCCCTGTCCGGAATCGGACTTGAGGAACTGAAGGGCTCCGCCGACGGAAGCATCGTGTTCAGTATCGATCCCGGGATGAAGGGTGCCGGAACCGCAGAGATCCGGCTGGAGGATATGAACCCCATTTTTCAGGATGACGGAAACCTGCTGCAGAATGCTGTCCGGGAGGTCCTTGCCTCTACGAACAGCGCGGTTTTTACGGTATCCTTCGAAGCTGACGAGGGCGGTTTTACCCGTTTCCGGGTGAAAAGCGATCTGGATGCCCTGCTCGCCCGGCGGGTGGGTGCTTTTCTGGATGCCGAGGCATCCAGACTCCGGGAACGCCTTAAGGTTCTGCTTCGGGAGGAGCTGGCATCTGCCCTTGAGGAAAACGCCGAGCTTGAAAACCTGCTGGGTACCTGGGGTGGAGAGCTTGCTGAGGACCTCCGTGAGGCAGGCAGTCTGGAGGACCTTGCCCGGTCCCAGGAGGAACGTCTGGATACCAGAATGCGGGAGATCCGGGACGAGGCCGCCGGAGAAGTACAGGACAAGGCGGAGGATCTGATAAAGGATGCCGCTAAGGATTTCAAGCTGCCCTTCTAAGCCGGGTACGAGGAGTTACTGAATGGACGAAGAACTGCTGCAACTGCAGACGAAGCTGAGCTACCAGGAATCCGCGCTGGCGGATCTTAACGATACGGTAATATCCCAGCAGCAGGAGATCGACCGGCTCAGGAAAACGGTGGAACTCCTGGTGCAGAGGGTACGGGACCTGCAGGACCAGGGGGGGGAGGAGATGCCTCACGTTCCTCCTCCGCACTATTAAACTATGGGCACCACTAAAAACGTAGTATTTTTGTTATAGGCAAGGCGGAGGGATTTTGTAGCGCCCGCAAACTCTTGTAATAACAAGAGTTGAGGACCGCGGGAAATCCCGACAACGCAGCATAGAGAAAAAAGAGTAGTTTTTAGAGGTGACCCTATTATTGAATTGAATCTCTCCGCCGCCTCCATTATGATTCGGCCCATGGATGTTACGGAGATTCGTGCTGTTCTGTCTCCCCGCAGCCGGGAGGCCGGGGATTTTATAGCTTTTCCAAAGAGACTCTACCGGGACTGTCCCTGCTATGTTCCCTGGTTTGACCGGGGAATGCGAAGGCTTTTCTCCCGGAAGAGCCCCTTTTTCCGACACTCCGACGGGGAGTTTTTTGTCGCCTACCACGGGAACACCCCCGTGGGGCGGATCGCTCTTTTTGAAAACCGAAATTTCAACAGCTATACGGGGAACAGGGACGCCAGGTTCTATTTTTTCGACGCGGAAAACAGTCAGCCCGCTGCTGATGCGCTGTTTGATCTTGCCGCGAACTGGGCCCGCAGCAGGAAGCTTACGCGTCTGATAGGCCCCCAGGGTTTCTCCAGCATGGCCGGCGGGGGAATCCTGGTCCAGGGGTACGACCAGATGCCCGCCATGACGATGATGGGGTACAACTATCCCTATTATCAGGAGTTACTGGAATCCGCAGGTTTCAGCAAATACAAGGATTTTGTCTCCGCATATCTGGATCCCAGAACCTACCGCAGCCCTGAAAAGATCTCCCGGGTGGCTGCAATCGCCATGAAACGGGGAGGTTTCGATCTTCCCCGTATCAGAGGCCGCCGGCAGATGCGTGCCCTGGCGCTGGAGATCGGGCGCCTCTATAATGAGTCATGGCAGGACCATGCGGAGTTCGCTCCCCTCACCGAGGAGGAGCTTCTGGAACTCACCAATGATCTGATGCTTGTGACGGACCCGAAACTCCTGCAGGTCATTCGAAAAGGAGATGATCTCGCCGGTTTTGTACTGACGTTTCCGGACCTCACCAATGCCCTGATCAAGGCGAAGGGAAAGCTGAATCCCGTCAGCCTGTGGTCAATTCTGCGGGAGAAGCGCCGTACCGACAAGGTTATAGTCAACGGGCTGGGGATTCATCCGCGCTACCGTAATAACGGTGGAACGGCGATCCTGTACCATGCCCTGGAAAAAAGTGTTCAGGGTCTGGGGCGGGAGTTTGTGGGGGCAGATCTCACTCAGGTCGCCGAGACCACTGAATTGATGCTTGCCGATCTTGAAACCCTGGGGGCCAGGGTTTACAAGCGTCACCGGGTTTACCATAAGGGCACCTCATAAAAACGATTTTTTAGGTGCCCATAAAATGATTAAACGGGGAAAGTATATGAAAAGGATAAGTCTGCGCCTCAGGCTCGTACTCGGTTTTCTGGTTATGATTCTTCTGATCACTGCCGTTTCAGTTTTAAGTATTATCCGCTTCAACGATGTGGCTGCCCTCGGACGGGCTGCGGTACGGGAGAACAACAACCGTGCTTATGCCCTTGCCCGGGAGATTGACCATCTGAAGTGGGTCAGCGATGTGAGTGATCTCTTTCTGCTGGACGACATCCTGGAGCTGAATGTCGAGACCGACTGGCACAGATGCAGCCTGGGCGAGTGGATCTACGGCGAGGCCATGGCGGAGGAGACGGCGGGGGATCCCGAACTCGGTCAGCTGATCAGCGCGATAAAACCTCCCCATGAGAGGATGCATAAAACGGCGATCAGGATCGACGAGATATACGTGGAATTTGATCAGTCTCTTTTGGTGACCCTGGAAAAGGCCTGGATAGATCACCTTGAATGGCTCAAGGACCTGAATTATGCCGTCATGATGGGAACGGCATTTACTGGTGAAACCGATCCCCGGCGCTGTGATTTCGGCCGCTGGTACGGTAATTTCACCGCCGATGATCCTGACCTGAGCCAGCTGCTGGCCCTGTGGGAGGCACCGCATAAAGATCTGCACAATTCCGCGAAGGAGATTGTATCTGCCCTCGCCAGGGGAGACCTGGCAGGTGCAAGGCGTCTTTACAGCCGGAATGTACTGCCGGCCCTGGATCTGCTTCGGACAATCAAGAATCGGACAATGGCCCATCTTCAGGAGCTGGACGCCGGGCAGAAGGCCGCCGTGGAAATTTTCAATACCGAAACGATTCCCGCCCTCCAGGAAACCCAGAGCGCCCTGGCCGGTCTGGTTGGATATTTTGAAGAGCGTGCGGAGACCGCCCGGCGAGACATGGAGGAACAGATCCGGCAGATCATTATTACCGTTATCGCCATAGCCCTGGCGGCCCTGCTTGCGGGGCTCTTTCTGGCGGTATTTACCACCTCCGCAATCCTGAAGCAGCTGGGACAGGATCCCATGATCCTGGAACGGATAGCCGAACGGGTAGCCCGGGGTGACCTGACAGTAGATCTTGCCGGTATCGACAGCTCCGAGGGGGTCTACCGTTCCGTGCTGGAAATGGTCGCGGCCCTGAAGGAAAAATCCGATTCCCTGGAGATTCTTTCGGGGGGAGATTTTTCCCGGGAAATTAAAAAAGCCGGCAGTGCCGATATCCTGGGGGCATCGATGATTCGCATGCAGGAGTCCCTCTCCTCGGTTCTTCGCCAGGTCCAGCAGGCCATCGAGCAGGTCGCCCAGGGAGCGGACCAGGTCAGCACGGCCAGTCAGGACCTCTCCCAGGGGGCTACCGAACAGGCGAGTTCCCTGGAGGAGATATCCTCCTCGATAACCGAGATAAACGGTCAGGCCTCCCAGAATGCAGCCAGTGCAGGAGAAGCCAACAGGCTTGCAAACGAGGCCAGGGACAACGCGGTCTCCGGCAACCGTTACATGGAAGAACTTGTCCGGGCGATGCAGCAGATCAATCTCGGGTCCGGTGAAATCAAGAAGGTGGTCAAAGTGATTGACGATATCGCCTTCCAGATTAATCTTCTTGCATTGAATGCAAATGTGGAGGCCGCCCGGGCCGGAAAATACGGCCGGGGTTTTGCCGTGGTGGCCAATGAGGTTCGCAACCTGGCAAATCGCAGTGCCGAGGCGGTCAGGGAGACGGAGACCATCGTTGACGATTCCCTGGAGAGGATCTCTGCAGGGGACAGGCTGGTAAACGATACGGCGGGACAGCTCATACAGATAGTGGAAGGAGTCGAGAAGGTTGCCTCGTTTCTCGAAGAGATCTCCTCTGCCAGCAGAGAACAGGCCCAGGGGCTCAAACAGATAAGCAGCGGTGTTGAGCAGATTGATGAAGTAACCCAGGCAAATACCGCCTCCGCAGAGCAGAGCGCTTCCGCCGCCGAAGAACTGGCGGGGCAGGCTGAGGAGCTGCGAAAACTGATCTCCCGGTTCAAACTTTCCGCAGGGAATATGCTCCTGGAAGGTCCCGGGGAAGAGGGCTGATCCTGCCGGAATCTCAGACCAGGGTGAGAAGCCGTGCCAGAAGCACCCCCAGATAGTTTCCTGCGGCATAGCCGATAATGCCGGTGGTGATCCCCGGAAAGATCAGGTTCCGGTTGTTCAGGGAGATCGCCACCGCGGAGACGAAGGGCGGGGAGTAGATTGCCGAAGTGGAGGTTATCATCATTGTGTCGGCGTCCACACCGAATATGCGGCACAGGAGCAGATGAATCAGAATTGAAATTCCCAGGGCGGCAGTAACATAGCCCAGGACGGAGGGAATCGTCGTCAGCAGTTTTGTGAAATCCGCCATGGAACCCACCGCAGCACAGAAGACCAGGATTACGTATTCCCCGATCTTGAAACTGTGGGGAAGCTCCCTGATCCGGGGAATAAAGGAGGCACCGATGGCAATACTGGTTATTCCCAGAATGGCGGCTACGGTGGAAGCCTCGCCGGGAAAGAAGAGGGAGAAGGCGCCGCCGAGAACAACGATGCCAAGGGCGACCCCCAGGGAGGCCATGACGCTCCCTCCGGCCCTGTCGGTAATCATGGTCCGCAGGGCTTTCAGGGAGAGGGGTTCGATCTCCCGTCCTTCGGTGTAGCTGTCCCGATAGCGGGGCAGGATTTTTCTGATGATCCTGCGGCCCAGGGTAAGCAGAAAAAGCAGATAGACTCCTCCCACAAGAACATCTGCGGTATGTACGGCCAGATAACTTTCCGTATTGACCTGCAGTGCCCGCTGCAGGGCCGCCATATTCGGGGTGCCCCCGGTGTACACGCCAACCAGAAGGCCCGCAATCTTTGCGCTCTCATCTATCCCGGATCCGAAAAGCAGAAAGCAGACGGCGGAGGAACTCATGATGGCAAAAAATGCGAAAGCCATGGAAAGCCCCGCTCTTCCTGTAAGCTCCCGCCAGCGTGAAAGGTCCAGGGAGATGAGCATCAGCGGCAGGGACAGGGCCACCGTTACGGTGGAGATCGCGTCCAGCACCGGAAAACTTCCCTCCGGCAGCAATCCGCTGTTTCCGATCAGGATTCCCACAATATAGCAGAGAATGATGGGGCGGACTCTGCGGACAATGGACGAGGTTTCGACGAATATTACGATCCCCAGGGGTATAAAAACATACAGGGCGGTTATTCCAAAGGCGACCATGTCCGCCGCCTTCTAGTGGTGATGGTCCCCGGTATGGACGTGGCCGTGGTCAAGTTCCTCTTCCGTTGCGGCGCGCACCTGTGCAACGGTCACGTCGAAGTCCAGATCGACCCCGGCGTAGGGATGATTCCCGTCCAGGGTTACCGTATTGTCCTGAATATCGATTATCGTAAAGACCTGGTGGCCGTGGTCCGTTTCCGCCTCGACCTGGAGCCCGTTGACGATCTCCTCATCCTCGGGAAATCGGTCACGGGGAACGGATATTATCTGTTTCTCGTCCCGGTCGCCGAAACCCTCTTCCGGACTCAGGCTTACCTGGACCCGGGCTCCCGCCTCTTTTCCTTCCAGGGCCTCTTCGAGTTTCGTCGGCAGCTGTCCGTAGCCGTGGAGATAGGCGAAGTTTTCTTCCCTGTCGCTCTTTTCCAGAAGGTTTCCGTCTCCGTCGTTGAGAATGTAGTCTATAAAAACAACTGTGTCCTGTGCAATCTTCATGAAAAACTCCTTGTGCTTTAGTCTACTGTAGACTTGTCTCTGAGAAAAGCAAAATCGGGAAGAGATTGTGATTTGAAGTGCTTTTCTGTATAGTGATGAACAAGATTCCATTTTATCGAGGATTATTATGGCCCGTTGCATTGTACCCGAAGCCGACGCGATTCTGGACAGGGAGTTCCCCGTACTTGACAAAGGTTTTGTCCGGCTGGTTGATTATATGGGAGGGGATGAGCGGATCGTACAGGCTGCCCGGGTAAGTTACGGCGCCGGTACCAAGAGTTACCGCCAGGACAAAGGGCTGATCTCCTACCTGCTCCGAAACGAGCATACCAGCCCTTTCGAGCAGGTGGTTCTTACATTTCACGTAAAGATGCCCATCTTCGTGGCCCGGCAGTGGATCCGTCACAGGACTGCCCGGCTGAATGAGATCTCCGGCCGATACTCCATCATGAAGGATGAGTTTTACGTACCTGCCATGGAAGACGTTTCCGGTCAGAGCGAGAATAACAAGCAGGGACGTCAGGAAGAGCCCCTGCCTCCGGATACAGCGGAAAGAATCCGGGCAATACTCACCGAAGGCCAGAAAAGGGCTTACGGCGAGTATTCCGACCTGATCGAAGAGGGGGTGGCCAGGGAGCTGGCGCGGGTCAACCTTCCCTTGAGTCTCTACACCGAATGGTACTGGCAGATGGATCTGCACAACCTCTTTCACTTCCTCAAGCTGCGTCTCGACCCCCACGCTCAGCGGGAGATTCGTCTCTATGCCGAAGTCGTCCTGTCCATTGCCGAGATAGTGGCACCCATCGCCTGCGAGGCCTTTCGTTCCCACATTTTCGGAAGTGCCCGCTTCTCCGCCCTGGAGCTTGAGGCTCTTCGCCGGATGGTCCGGGGAGAAGATCACGGATTGGAGGGAAGAGCGGCGGAGCTTTTTCTGTCAAAGCTCGAAAAGGGAAGCGAGGTGTAATCCCGTCAGGAATCTGCTGAATTCTTCAGGTCCCGTAGGGGAAAGCGGAGGGTAAAGCCGCTTTTTCCATCGTGGTCCAGTCGTCCCTTCATCTGCTGGGCGAGGTTCTCCACCAGCAGGAAGCCCAGGGTCTCCCGGTTCTTCGCGTCAAAATCGAATCCCGGACCCCGGTCAGCATATTCAAGCACACACCAGTCGCCCTTCCGGAAAAGAGAGATGCGGAAACGGCATTCCCCCTGTATATTTGCGTACTTGATACTGTTGCTTACGAATTCGGTGATAATTATACCCAGGGGAATTGCCTCATCCAGGTGGAGTCTGAGGTTTTCAATATCGAGAGAAAAGTCGATTCTTCCCGAAGCGCTGTGGGCACTCGCCAGCTGATAAACCAGGGATTCCAGATATTTCAAGGCTTCCACGCTGTAGAGGTTTTCCGACTGGTACAGGAGTTCATGAACCGCAGCTATCGCATTGATCCGCTGCCTGCTGTCGTTGAGCATGGACATGCTGGCGGGATCCCTGACCCGGTCTGTTTGAAGTCTCAGGAGGCTGATGATTATCTGAAGATTGTTCTTTACCCGATGATGAACCTCCCGCAGGAGGAGCTCATTCTTCCGGAGGGATTCCTCGAGATAGCGCTGGTTCCGGTTCCGTTCATTGATATTCCTGAGGATGGTCAGGATTGCAGTTTTTCCCTGGTAATTGACCTTGGAAACCCTGCTTTCAAACTCCAGTATACGGCCGTCCCTGCTCAGGTGATGAACCTCGTAGATTCTTGTGTCCCGGGTAAGGATTTCATGAACCCGCCTGTCAAATTCCGCCGCATATTCAGGGGTATCCAGCTCCTGAATTGTCAATCCGCGTATCTCTTCTAGGGAGTATCCGTGAAAATTTTCGACAGCTTTGTTTGCAATGAGTATTTTTCCAGAAGGACTGAAAAGAAAAATCACGTCCGGGGCGTTGTCGAAGAGTGAGAAGAACAGTGATTCAGCCTGTTTCCGTTTTCTGATATTCAAGCCAAGGAGAAGAACGACACCGATAAGGACGACAAAGGCAATGAGTATACCTGCAAAGGTAAGGGGATAACGGAAATAGATGGTGTCCGGACGGTTGATGATTTCTGAATCGGAAGGAAGTCTGTTGACGGGAATATCGAAGCTCTTCAGGGCCTGGTAATCGAACACCGGATGAACCAGGGGAGTTCTTCTGACAGGAAGCTGATCCGGATCTTCCCCGGAAAGAATCCGGAGGGCCATCTCTGCAGCGACTTCCCCCTGATTTTGGACGTCCAGGGCCATACCGCCCACCGTCCCGAAGCGGATTGCCACGTCCCAGGCGGTATATACCGGCCGTCCGGTCTCTGTGAGAAGGAATATGCCTTCTCTGTCGCTCAGGTTTGTACCGTTTCTCTCCTGCCAGTATCCGAGATTGAGAATCACAGCGTCTTCCGGCAGCCTGCTCAATCTGCTTCTGAGTTCCGCCGCATCCTGGCCGAATAATACTTCGTATTTAAGACCCGGGCTCCGGGGATCATTGATCCGGTCAAGAAGAAGACGGGTATTCTCGCGCCCCGAAACTGTGGAATCCGCCACGACGGCAACGGTGGTTCCGATTCCGTGAAGCCTTTCGATGAGAACGAGATTACTGGCAAGATCGAAATCCTCGGCGATTCCGGTAAAGCCGGAGGGCAGTATACGCAGGTAGGAATCATAATTATTGATGCCGCAGAATACGACGGGTACCTCCGGAAACAGTTCTGTACGGTAGTCGAGAACGAATCGGAGGGAAGCATCATCGCTGACGATGACTACATCAAAATTGAACCCGGAATACTTGTCTTTCAGATACCCGGCAAAGCGGGGTGAGAATACCCGGGGATCTTTTCTTTTCGCATCCAGGTATTCAAAAAACAGCTGGTGTTCTGTTTCCGAGGATTCAAAAGTCCCGATGATTCCTGTATGAATGGCTTCGGTCCAGAAAAAACCTGCATGGTAGGAGTGGAGAACCAGTACTCCGGATGCGGGGCCCGCATACACAGCAAAGGGAAAAAGAAGTATAAAACCTATAATAAGCAGTCTGAATAATATAAATACTCTCGGCATGTTGCAAGCTGTTGTAAAACCAAATGTAGACCCATTGTATGGCTTAATCTGCCCGAAGGCAAGGGTAAAAACCGTTCATGGCTGCAACAGAAGCTGCTCTTCGAAACTGTCGTCGGTTTCATGGTAGCTGACAAGAGCCGGAGACCGGTGCCGTTCGGCTTCCGCTGTAGTGCGGGCCGCCAGTTTTACCATTTTATTGGCGCTCCAGGTAGGATGATAGCTTACCAGACCGATGTGAATGCCAAGGCCCGGTAATTTTTCCATGATTGTTGAACTGAGGCGTCGGCAGAAAAGACGGGCGTTATCCCCGTTCGTCTCCTGCAGAACGATGGGTATGGTATCGTCGGGCATTCTGAAGGGACGGTCGGAGTACTCCCTGATTTCTCCCCGTATGCAGTGGCCGATAACCCGCAGTCTGTCATCCCTCTCTTCGGGTTCGAGGATCCTCAGTTCAGGAATCGAAATGGTTATTATGGACAGGGGAAGCCCCGCGGAATGGTAGTTCTCCACGGCGCTCTGAACGGTCGGCGTATACTCCTTCGGATCCAGCAGCCCGGAAACCCTGTCGGTGTTTTCCTTTTCTCCTTCCAGAAACTCCTCCGGAGGGGTAAGTTCAATGTCATTGCTTTCGATTATTCGGGCAGTCTCCATACTGCTTACGGAATAGATGGGTATTTCCCTGTGTCCTTCTTCGTGGCGATAGAGGGGAAACTGGCCTGATCCGTACAGGTGACTCTCCGGATTGTTCACCAGGTAATCCAGATAGCCGAGGATCAGCGCGGAATGGGAAACGAGGTTCCGGTTATCCTGGGGCAGTCCCTTGCGCTTCAGGTAACGGCGAAAACGTTGAATTACAAAACTGTCAATCTCAAAATGGAAAGGTGCATTGGCGTTTCTGATGCCCGGTTTATAGCTTTCCGGGTTCGGCTGCAGGGATCCGGAAAGCAGGCTGTAGAAACCCGAAACGGTGGTGTGCAGCTGGGGCAGGCTGCGTTCATCCGGGTATATGCTTCCCCGGGATGAGACCTGGAGATGAGGCAGCAGACTGCGGCGGATCCGGAGCATGATGAAGCTCTCCTGCTTTATTCCGGATTCGCTGTGACGGTATTCTGGGGAACGTTCAATCTGCCGGCAATAGTCTACCAGCTCGTTTAAAAGACGGCCGCAGAGAAGTTCATCCAGCAGCCGGTTCCACCCCGAGATGTGTTTGTCAATTTCGCTCTGTATTTCCGTGGCATTGTCCTCTTCGTCGATAACCTCGCCGAATATGATTTGCCGGAAACCGTAAAGAAACTCCTGCAGCACAGCCAGGAGTACCGCAAGCTGGTGAAGAGGATTCTCCGGATGAAAGAGGTCCGCGTTCTTGGGAAAGCTGAGGATTGGTTTAAAATAGCGGAACATATCGGGGAATTCCCAGGGTTCCTCGAAGCCGCTCTGGGGGAAGAGTCTGGAAAGAAACTCCAGGGCCTTTGAGGCTTCCTCCGGGAGTTCCGCCTCCTTCTCTTCTTCCTCAGGCTCCTCCAGTATTTCTTCTTCAGCTGCTTCTGCCGTCTCTTCCTCTTCAGGGAGAAAATCCGATTCGGCGTCGCCTGCCAGCAGGTCTTCCGGCAGACTTTCGAGAATATCGTTTCGTGTAAGAGACAGGTACTCAAGGATCTGGGGACGGAAGTAGCTGAAAAGCTCCGGATAGGGGGCGTAGGGCAGATCCGCCAGCTTTACCAGGAGGGGAGCACAGCGGCGCCGCACGTCGGTAAAAAGATGGAATATCTCCTGCTTAAGGGTACTGCCGATGCGCTTGATGCGGTCCGCCTCCCCGGAATCGGGAGGATAGGCCATCAGATCGAGATCGAAAAGCCGTTTAATCGCGGGAAGGATATGGGTTTCCGGTTCAAGATTCACCAGTTTTACGAAGGGTCTGTAAAAGGCCCGGATGAGCTTGCCTGCGGAACTCACAGGCTGATTTCTCGGTGAACGCTGAAGAACGGTCAATTCCTGGTGGATTGTCTCGATATTCCAGCTTTTCAAAATAGTGAGTATCTGAAGACAGCGATGGTCCAGCAGAGAAGGAACCTCTTCCCGGCGGTTGATGGACATGAGAGACCGGACAGCCAGAACAAAGCGTTCCAGAGAATTGTAAAAAACCTGGTCCGCTTTGATAATAAAACGGGGGTGGAGCTGCTCATGAATGGGAATAATGAAGGAGAAAAGGCTTCCCAGTGCCTGGTGACGGGGAATCAGGGCATAATCCGTCGAGGAGGCCCAGAAGTTTATCCGGACCCTGTCAAGGTATCCGGGATGTCTCCGCTGCAGGTCGATCTCCGGCGTTTGCTTAAACGATCCTTCCTGATAAACCTCCCGGGAACCGTGGATTATCCGCGGATCGCTGTTTCGACGGTTGAGCATTTTGAGCCGGCGGTACTTTTCCTCAAGTTCCGGCGGTGTCCGTTCTATACCTATCTCTCCGCCGAAGATTTCGGCCATTTTTCTGGCTTCATTTTCCGTCAGATCTCCGAGATTCTGCCTGGTTCGGCCAAGTTCTCCCGGGTCATAGCGCTCGGGAGGATATTTAGGCATTACAGAACTCCCTAATCGAGGACAATTTCCATTCCCTCCCGGGCTCCCTCAATAATCATGTCCGTCTTTGATTTTACTCTGCCGCGGTAATTTCCGATGAGATCGTCCAGCTGTTCGTCGGTCCGCAGCGGATCGTGATGAAAGAGGAGCAGATGCTTGACCCCCGCTTTGTGGGCGGAGTTTATGGCGAATTCGAAGGTTGAGTGGCCCCAGCCGATTTTCGATTCCTCATATTCACGGTGGGTATACTGGGTGTCGTGGATCAGAAGGTCGGCGCCCTGGTAAAAGCGGAGCAGTTTTTCGTTTTCTTCCTTTGCCGCCCGTTCACCTTCTTCTGCGGCGATGGGGTCATAACCGGGTGCATCCGGATCGGTGGGGAAAACGTTGCGGAAGGGTTCGGTGTCGTAGGCGGTGCAGAATACCTTGCCCCGGTACTCAAAACGGTAGCCCAGGCAGAGAATCGGATGGTTCAGATACTTGGTCGTAACCCAGAGGCCGTCCCCCAGGTCCATGGAAGACTCCTTCAGGGGATGATAGCTGATATTCGCGGCAAGTTCGGAGTGCTTTACCGGGAAGTAGCGATAGGAGAGCTGTCCTCCCACAATATCCTTGAGTCCCTCCTCCTCGTAGGTCACCGGTCCATAAACCTTCAGCCTGGTGCTGGGAATAAAGATCGGAACGAAAAAAGGAAAACCCATGATATGATCCCAGTGGGTGTGGGATATAAAAAGGGAGGTATCTATGGGGCCTTTGGGCAGGTCGTGCTGCATAAGGTAGTTCCCAAGGGCCCGTATCCCTGAACCGGCATCTATTATGAAGAGCCGCTCCTCCTCTCCGACTCTGAGCTCTATGCAGGCGGTATTGCCGCCGTAGGCAACTGTTGTTTCTCCGGGACAGGGAATTGACCCGCGTACACCCCACAATCGAATTTTCATCATACCCTGTATCCTTTCTGCATCAGGTCGCGATCTTCAGGAAGATCCGTGCTTTCTCTATTTCACTCAGAACCTGGTCTTCAATGTCATCAAACCACTCCATGTCCACATCGAGGGCCTGGAATACCTCGGGGGGAACGCTCAAGGGGTAGCGGTCACCGGCAAAACCGATCTCGAAGGTATTGGCAAAGAAGTTTGCCGTCGTTACCGCGTAGACAATCTTCCAGTGGGGGCCCTCGTAACTCAAGGGGGCATGGTGAAAACTGACGGCATCCTGAATCTCCTGGTTCAGGCGCCAGCGCTGCAGAATTATCTTGGCTACCTCGCAGTGGTGAATACCCATTACGTTCTTCTCGGCCTGGATCAGCGGGGCCTGTTCCCTGTCGGCGTTCTGCATGGCCGCGACATAGGGGTCGGCCAGGCGGTTGTTCAGGGGAATTTTGCCGATATCATGGAGCAGTCCCGCCATAAAGAATTCCTCAAGCCGTTTCGGGTCGATTTTAAGTTTCTTTGCGATCAGCTTGGAGGTTACCCCCACGCAGAGGCTGTGACGCCAGAAACCATCCATATTGAGGCCCTTGGCCGAGGTCCCCTTGCCCAGGTTTGCCAGGACAGCCGTGCTGAGGGCGAGGTTCTTTACAGTATTGATGCCGAGCATGATTATAGCCCGCACCAGGGAGGTAACCTCCTGGGACAGGCCGTAATAGGCGGAGTTTATAAGCTTCATCACCTTGCCCATCAGTACCGGATCGAGGCTGATGACCTGGTTGAGGTCCGCCGGTGAGGCATTGGGGTCGTTGGAGATCTCCATTATCTTGGTTACACTGGTGGGAAGACTCGGCATTTTGTCGATATAGATCTTCAGGGCATACAGATAATTCTTTTTGTTACTCTCCATGCTCGTCTCGCTTCATGGTTTTCAGGATTTGTGTGATCCGGTGGTGCAGGGCAACTCCGATTTCCGGATTCGGCAGATACGTGGAGAGGTCTCCCATGAAAGAAAGGGTACTCTCGATCTTTCCCGGTTTCAAGACTATTCCCTCATCTTCCTGCATGTCCGGGGCAATATACCGGGACAGCTGCTGCCGCAGGGAAGGTCGTCCGGAGAGCCTGTCCTTCAAGGCTTTCAGCCGAAGCCGCATATCGCTGTTCATGTACTCCCTGCGTCTCTCATCCGGAAGATAGCGTGTAAGGTTTTCAAGATGGGAGAGAAGTTCCGCAGGGCTCTCCTCTTTCTTCTCCTGCTGCTCTTTCCTCCGGTCCTTGGACGGCTCCGGTTCAGGTTCCGTCTTTTTCCCGCTCCTGTTACGGGATATTTTAAGCAAGCCCAGGTCCAGGGAACCTCCCAGTTCTATTCTGCCGGGAGAGGACGGTCCCTGAACGCTGATGCTTATTGGTCCCTGGGGAGAGGAGGATGTCCCGCTGCCGCCTGACGGAGCTTCAGGTACGGAGGCCTGAGGTTCCCCTGAAGGCTGCGGCGGTGACGCCGGGGGAGCAAATACCTGCTGTATTTCGTTCTCTTCCTCTTCCTTTTCTTCCGGCGGAAACTCCGGGATCTCCTCCTCCATTTCAAGAAGGTTGATCCGCTCTTCGTCTTCGTTTATGACGATTACCGGTTCGATTCCCCCGATATCGATGAGCCGGGCCGGCTGGTCCAGGTCGGGAATGGAATCAAAGAAGAGACTCTCCTCTTCCCTGAGAACCTCCGGTTCAACATCGGCCTCGCCGTGGTCCAGATAGCGCTTGAGATTCTCTTCCCAGAGTTTTTCATGTTCCTCCGCGAAGGCTTCAACGGTCTCTTCGTAGAGGTGCAGGGTCTGCTGCAGTTTGTCCAGATCCAGGGTTTCATCCCGCTCTCCCTGCATGTTGACCAGGGTTTCGGTGATGCGCAGTGCCTCCTCCCGGTTTCCGGCACCCCGATGGGCGCGGATCAGGGTCTCCAGGAGCTCCTCGTCGTGGGGAGACTCCTCGTAGAGTTCGCTCAGAATGGCCAAAGCTTCAGCGTAGAGATTCTCATAGAGATACAGCTTGGCAAGCAGCAGCCGTGCTGCCTGATGCCGGGGGTTTTTGGCAAGAATCCCCGATATCTGGGCTATCGCCTGCTTGTACTCTTTCATCTCCTTGTACAGCAGCGCCAGGTTGAAGGAGGTTTCCAGGTCCTCCGGCGACAGGGCCAGGGCCCGGTTAAAGGCCTGTACCGCCTGCGGGCGGTTGCCCTGGGTCAGGTGAAGGCTTCCCAGCAGCGCGTAGGCAAAACCCGCCTTTGGATTGTGATCCAGAATAAAACGGATCTCCTCTTTTGCCTGGCGGACCTTTCCGGTTTTAACTGCCAGGCGTGCGATCTTTTCCCGGACGTCCAGATCGGATGGAGTGTTCTGCTTCATGTGCTGCAGGTGTTCCCAGGCCTTGTCGTACTCCTCTATCTCCTCCAGTTCCGTTCCAAGGTTGATACTGGCTCTGGAGTAGGAAGGATCGTTTTTAACGGCGCGGTTCAGATAATCGATAGCCTCGGAATGGCGCCCCTGGGCACTGAGCACTACAGCGTAGTTATTGTTCAGCTTCGGGTTCTCCGCGTCCACCTCCAAAGCGCTTTTCAGTATCCGGGCAGCTTCGTCATAGTTTCCGCTCTTTTCCAGGAGTATGCCGAGATTGTTCAGTCCGTCGACCCAGTTGGGGCGGGCCTTCAGGGCCTGTCGATAAGAGTCGATCGCCTCCGGGATACACCCCTCCGACTGATAGCTGATGCCCAGGTTGTAGCGGAGGGTGGGATTGTTGGGATCACTTTTCAGTCCCGAGAGGTAGAGATTTTCCGCTTTGGAGTGGTTTCCCCAATTCTCATAGAGATTTCCCAGGTTGTTGTAGGCCCGGCTGAATTCGGAATCCAGTTCTATAGCCTTGCGATAGTAGGTCTCCGCCTCTTCCGGCTCGTCCATCTGCTTGTACACATTCGCCAGGTTGTACCAGATGTCCGCCCGTTCAGGTGCCAGTTCCCGGGCTTTTTCCAGGGCCCCTACCGCGGCGGGCAGGTTGTCTTCGAGGCGGTAGACAATACCGATATTGTTAAAGGCCTCGGGATTCCCGTCGTCCAGCTCCAGGGATTCCTGATAAGCCTGGATCGCCTGGTTGTATCGGCCCATCTTGGTGTAGATATTGCCCAGAAACAGGAGGATTCCCGGATGCTTCGGTTTTTGCCGGTGCATTTCACGGACGTATTTCTCCGCGCTCTCCCAGTCCCTGAGCAGAAAAGCCTTACGCGAACGGGCTGCAAGATCATTCAGCACTATTCCAGTCTCCCGTTTGGCCGGGCACTGACTTCCACCGAGAAAAGTGTCTGATAGGGCCTGGGGGACTTGTCATAGGCCACGACCGTAAAGTAGTAGAGTCTGCCGTTTCGCAGACCACTCAAGAGAAATTCAGTGGTGTTCCCCACATCTATGGGCGAAGGGCCTTCCGAGCTGTCCTGACCGAAATACCTGCCCGGAGCAGTTCCGTAATAAATCCTGTATCCCTCCAGGTCCGGATCGGGTACGGGTTCCCATGTAAGCAATACGGCTCCGTCTTCAGGGCGTGCCTGCAGACCGGAGGGCGGAGGAGGAGGCAAATCGGGTTCGTAGATAATTGTAATGTCTGACAGCACCGGGCTTTTCTGCTCCTTTCCGTCGGGATACAGGGCAGCCATGAGGTGGAGGTAGCGGCCCCGGGTATCGGGTGAAAATATATCACCGGGTGTAAAGGCTTTCCAGTTCGGATCGTCCGGGGGAATGTAAAAGTGAGAGTCTCCAAGCTGATAAAAGAAGAAGATATCAGAGTCATCGGGAGTCTCGTAGCTGCTCTCAATGCTGACCAGCCGGGATGCACCGAACTGAAGGTCTACAGGATTGATAAGAACCGTGCCGTCCATGTTTTTATAAGGTGCCGGAGGTCCGGATTCCCGGAATGCCGAGGAAATCCTGAATTCATCAAGGAAGCCCGAGAGGTTTTCTCCAATACTGAGCTGCCTGTTTCCGGCGGAACCCAGATAGGGGAGGAACACCGTCCCGGTTTCCCTGTTCTGGTGGTTTGCGTAGGCAATATCCTCAACGGTACCGTCTATCAGGTATTCCACCAGGCCTGTCCTGGAGTCGAACCTGAGCATGTGATGATGCCAGCGCCTGGGCATGAGTTCCCGACTCCCTTCGAGTTCCAGGCTGAAGGAAGAGGCATCATGGGGCCGGAATACAGAGTCAAAGCGCCAGGTCAGGCGGGCTCTGCTGATCTCGCAGCTTATGGATTGGCTTCGGGGCCTCTCTCCCCACTCTCCCGGCAGTGTAACCCCGTTCCAGTTGAGGATCTTCTGGGAGGATTCGGTTTCCGCAGGGTAGAGCCAGAACTCAATGGTAAAATCGCGCCAGTCGGTTCCCGGATAGAATAGACTCCCCGGCAACGGAACGAGTTTAAGGAGACTGCTGGATGAACGGTCGAACATGGCTGAACCGGATCCGAATACCTTACTGTTCGAATCCGGAACAATACCTTCAGGCTTCAGGGTGTAATACCGCTGTTCAGTCCAGAGGACTTCTCCCGGTACGTCGCTCTTTTTTCTGACCAGAGAGGGGGAAAGGGGAATGCTGTCGAAATGGAGCAGCAGATCAGTATACTCGTCCCTGGAATAGGCAGCATCATGAAGCATGATATCCGAATACCCCTGAAAACCCCGTTCCAGCATCTCGGTATTATAATGATGTAATGGTCCCCAGCCGTTTTCCCTGCCCAGGACGATTTCTTCTTCCAGAGCGAAGAGGCCGGGACAGAAGAGCACAAGAATGGGCACATACAGGCGCGCAAAGAGTAGGATCGCTGATATTCCGGATCGTCTGTGTCTTTTCATCTCTATTCTACTATTAACTATCGGCGATCTTGCCGGTGATACTGAAAACTTCTCCTTGCATTTTCCGTTACTTTTCCGATAGTTATACTATATGGGAATTAAAGTAATTCTTGTTACTCTGACCGTAGTATCAGCGCTGATCCTGGGCGCTTTTGGGCTCTCCTTTACCCTGCTGGCTTCAGGGCTTGCAGAATTCAACGGTGGACTTCTCATTTCTGCAATCCAGATGTCCGCCGTATCTCTGATGATTGTCTGTACCCTGCTTTTTTTTGTCTTTGCCTTCCTGAGCCGGCTTCGTCTGGACCATCTCTATTTCGGTTTTTTCTCGTTAGCTGCTGTTGTGTATTCCCTGCTCAGAACCATACCGTTTTTTTCGCGGTTCTATGCCAGTGTATCGCTTATACCCCTTCGTTCCTTTGAATTTACTCTCCTCGCAATCGGGGGAATCCTTCTTGCTCTTTTCTTTCGCCAGCGCTACCAGAGGCGTGTTTCCCTTAAACCGGTGATAGTCTATTCTATTCTCAATTTAGCTTTGGGACTGGCCTGGTTCCTGGGCCCCCAGTCTGCAGCAGTATATATGGAGAACGGTATAACAGGGCTCTCGGGCGCACTCTTTTTATTTTTTCTTGTCCGGCTGATACCCCTGATCCGGGAAAAACTGCGGGTGCTTCTTCACATTATCGGTCTTCTGGCTGTTTCGGCTGCGGGCATACACGATTTGCTTCTCCTCCGGGGACTTGTTGAGTCGGTTTACCTGCTGCCCGCTGCTTTGCTGGTGTTTGTTTTTCTGCATGTGCTGGTACAGTTTCTTACCATTCGGGAAGATTATGCTTCTCTCCGTACCATGGACAAGAGGATACAGGCCGCAGACAGGCTGAAAGATGAGTTTCTCTCCAATATGAGCCATGAACTCAGGACCCCGATTCATGCGGTTGTCGGTCTCTCTGAGTCTCTGCTTCGGGGGAATGTGGGAGAAATGACGGAGGACCAGAAATCCACGCTCTCCCTGGTTTTCTCTTCCGGATTACGTCTTAATGCCATGGTGAGCGATATTCTGGACTTCTCCCGAATGCGGGAGGGCCGGATACAACTTCAGAATGCAGAAGTCGATCTGTATCAGTCGGTTCTTGTTGCTCAGAAGATGTGCGTACCCCTGCTGATGGGCGGACAACTGTCGATAAAAAACAATATCGTACCCTACACGCTGTTTGTCTGGGGGGATGAAAACAGGATAGAACAGTCCCTGAACAGCATTCTTATGTCGATTATAAAGTTTTCCAGCCAGGGGACCATCGAGATCGATGCCCGGGAAGAAAACAGGGTGACGGTTATCTCGATAGCATTAACCGGTGGGAATCCTCTGCCCGGAAATATTGTAGAAGGCAGGGACGATGACTTCGGGGAACCCGGATTTGCAGATGAAGGCTACAAGGGAGTCAATCTCGGATTATCCCTGGCAAGACGCCTTATAGAAGCCCAGTCCGGAAGTCTTGAATACTCGGTAAAGGATGATACTTCGCTATTCCAGGTGACGCTTCCTTCAACCAGGGGTAAATACCAGGGCGAAGCCGGGGAAGCAGAGGAATCTCTGGAGATCTCCCTGGATGCTCTGGAAAACCTGGAGGCCCTGAACGACGACAACACCGAAGCCTCAAAGTTCACCATTGTCGTTGTGGATGACAATCCGGTAAATCTCCAGGTCCTTAAAAACCAGCTGTCCGGAGAGGAGTTCCGTATTGTTCCTTTCCTGAACGGAGAGAAGGCCCTGTCTCATATTCTGAATAACCCTTCCGATCTTGTTCTCCTGGATATCATGATGCCGGAGATCGACGGTTACACCCTGTGCCGTAAGGTTCGGGAAAAATATACCTCCACGAATCTGCCGATAGTTCTTGTTACTGCAAAAAGCGAGGCTATGGACATGGAGGAGGGGCTTTCTGCCGGAGCGAACGACTTCCTGGCAAAACCCTATACCCAGGAAGAACTTCTTGCCCGTATCCGGACTCACCTGAATCTGGCAAAGATAAATACCATTTACAGCCGATTCGTACCTATGGAGTTCATCGATTTTCTGGGCCACGACAACATTGCGGATATAAAACTTGGTGACCAGGTTCAGAAGGAGATGACCGTCCTCTTTGTGGATATCCGTGCATTTACCGCGCTGTCGGAGATCATGACTCCCCAGGAGAATTTCAAGTTCATCAACTCATTCCTGAGCCGCCTGAGTCCCATGATCCAGGAGAACGGCGGCATTATCGATAAATACATCGGCGACTCCATCATGGCGCTCTTTCCCAACCGGCCGGAAGACGCAATAAAAGCAGCAACCGAGATGGTCGGACACATGGAGATCTACAACAAGCAGCGGGCATCCTGCGGCTACAGGCCCATAAGCATCGGTGTGGGTATACATACCGGGAACCTGATTCTCGGGATTATCGGCGACAAGGGACGAATGCAGGGAACGGTGATATCCGATGCGGTAAACCTGGCCTCGCGGATTCAGGATGTGACAAAGCTCTACGGGGCGAATATCATAATCAGCCAGGAGTCCTTTATAAAGCTGGATAACCCGACGGAGTACGGATTCAGGTTCCTCGGCAAGGTGCGGGTCAAGGGAAAGAACAGGTCCGTATCCCTCTTCGAGATCTTCGACGGCGACCAGGAAGAGATGCGGGAATTAAAAACTGAAACCAAAACCGACTTTGAGACGGCTATCCTGCAGTTTTCCAAGCGCCAGTTCGATGAATCGGCGGAACTGTTCAGGCAGATTATCGCGGTGAATTCCGAGGACAGGGCGGCCCGGCTCTTCCTGGAAAAAGCGGAAGCCTTCATTGCACAGGAGAAGCGCAGGTTCCTGTTCTCGGGGTAAAACGAAAACGAGTAAGAGAAACAAAGATGGGAAGGATAGGGAGGATGAGATTTCTTCGTATATGCTGAGTATACCGAGGAAGAAGTTCCGCGCAGATTACGCAGAGGTAGGAGGGGATGCCTGAATCAAAGCCTGATCTGCTCACAGTGACCGCTCTGCGATCCTCTGCGGCCTCAGCATGGACCTCTCCACAGGAAACCGATCCCGTAGCCTGAACGCTTTGCAGACCTCTTGAGGCTCAGGGTATTTCTACGGAGACAATGCCAGAAATGACGAAGATGCCCGCGCGGATTACGCAGAGAAAACCAGGTAAAGTCAGATCCACGTAAGCTCTGCGCCCTCCCTCTGCGGCCTCTGTGAGTTTTCCTGGTGCCTGTGAACTGCCTTCAGTTGTCTCTGGATAAGCAGGCGCAGTCGTTAGGGGATAAACCGCGCAGATTACGCAGAGAAAACCAGGTAAAGTCGGATCCACGTAAGCTCTGCGTCCTTCCTCTGCGGCCTCTGCGCGGTCTCTCTTTCCTGTGCTCTCTTCGCGACTCTCGTGCTGTGACTCTGCGTCCTTCCTCTGCGGCCTCTGCGCGGTCTCTCTTTCCTGTGCTCTCTTCGCGACTCTCGCGCTGTGACTCTGCGTCCTTCCTCTGCGGCCTCTGCGCGGTCTCTCTTTCCTGTGCTCTCTTCGCGACTCTCGCGCTGTGACTCTGCGTCCTCCCTCAGCGGCCTCTGCGCGGTCTCTCTTTCCTGTGCTCTCTTCGCGACTCTCGTGCTATGACCTCTGCCTTTTCTCCTCCGCGTTCACCCCTCCTCCAGCAGCCCGATCAGTTCCCGTGCATTGTCCACCGCCTGCCCCTTGTAGTGGTTGTTAAAGGCCACCAGCAGTATTGACGCCTCTGCTGCCAGCTGCTTTAAAACCGGTACCCGCTCCTTCAGTTCTTCGGCGGAATAGCGGTAATCATAGCGGCTCACGTTGTTCCCGGTCCACCAGTTTTCCCTGTTGCGGCCGTGGAAGCGTACATATACGATGGAGCTCGTAATCCGGGGGCAAAAATCGGGGAGTCCCTCCAGGGCGGGGTAATCCGAGGTGATGATTCCCACACTGCGCTTTCTCAGCTCCTCCACAACCCGGGGCCTGAACCAGTCGGTATTGCGGAACTCGATCTGCAGGGGAAGCTCCTCAAGGCAGCTGCAGAGGGTATCCAGGTGCACCCGATTTTCCCGGTTGTAGTGAAAGCTGTAGGGAAACTGCAGCAGGATAGAGGTCAGACTGCCTGCTTCGCGCAGGGGAGAAGTTCCTTCGATGAAGGCCGAACAGAGCGACGGGAGGTCTCCCCCTTTTTCGTGGGTCATGCTCCGGTGTCCCTTCAGGGTAAAGCGGAAATTCTCATCCACTTTGTTCTGCAATCCCTCCAGAACCCTGGCGGAGGGCATGGCGTAGTAGCTGAAATTGAGCTCAACAAAATTGAAAATCCCTGCATAGGCGCTCAAATACTCGTTTTGCCGGGTTCCTTCCGGATAAACGGTCCCGACCCAGTCTGCGTAGGAGTATCCACTTGTTCCGATGTAGATTCCCATGAGTCGAGTATACCCTGTTTCTCCTTTGGAATTGCTGATTTCTTGTTAATCGAGGACACTGAATACCGTCGGATGGAACGAAACGGAGGGCCGGGACTTGAAATTGAGCTGTGTTTTCTATATTATTTTCGTTGTGGGAGCACTGCTTCCGCCCCTGCTTATTTTTAACAGGTAACCAACTTTCTTGCTGACTCTTGAGATTGAAAAGGCAGGAAATACACTTATATTTGAGAGGTAGAGTACTATATGAGCATTGATATTACCAAACTGAGGAATATCGGTATCAGCGCCCATATCGACTCCGGAAAAACCACCTTATCCGAACGTATATTGTTTTTTTGTAAGAGAATTCATGCGATACATGAGGTACGGGGCAAAGACGGTGTCGGGGCGACAATGGATTCCATGGAACTGGAACGGGAGCGGGGGATTACAATCGCTTCCGCAGCCACCAATGTAAAATGGAAGGACACCCAGATTAACGTCATTGATACTCCTGGTCACGTTGACTTTACTATTGAAGTCGAGCGGGCTCTGCGGGTTCTGGACGGAGCGATTCTTGTTCTCTGTTCCGTCGGTGGTGTTCAGTCCCAGTCGATAACTGTAGACCGGCAGATGAAGCGCTACAATGTACCCAGGATAGCCTTTGTCAACAAGTGTGATCGTACCGGGGCCAACCCTTTCAAGGTGCGGGATCAGCTTGAGACCAAACTGGGACATAACGCGATTATGATGCAGATCCCCATCGGGCTGGAAGACAAGCACCAGGGGGTTGTGGACCTGATCACCATGAAAGCCATCTATTTTGAAGGCGATGACGGTACCGAGATTGTGGAACGTGAAATCCCCGCGGAACTGCTTGAACAGGCAGAGGAGCGGCGGGAGATCATGCTGGATGCGGTTTCCATGTTTTCCGAGGAGCTCATGGAAGCCATGCTGGAAGAGCAGGTTACCGAAGAGCTTATCTATGATGCCGTCCGACAGGGAACTCTCTCTCTGGAGCTCACCCCTGTATTCCTGGGATCGGCTTATAGAAACAAGGGCATTCAGCCTCTGCTTGACGCTGTTCTCAAGTATTTGCCTGATCCTACGGAAGTGCAGAATAAGGCCCTGGATCTGGACAATAATGAGGAGGAGGTGCTGCTCAAGGCCGATGATGCTGCTCCTCCGGTTGCCCTTGCCTTCAAGCTTGAGGACGGCCAGTATGGTCAGCTTACCTATATTCGCATATACCAGGGAATGATCAAGAAAGGGATCGAACTCTATAACGTGCGGAACCGTAAGAAGTTCAAGGTTGGCCGGCTTATCAAGATGCATGCAGATCACATGGAGGATATTACTGAGGCACACTGCGGCGATATTGCTGCTCTGTTCGGTGTTGACTGTGCTTCGGGGGATACTTTCTGCCAGTCTGACCTGAACTATTCCATGACATCAATGTATGTACCGAACCCGGTAATTACTCTCGCAATCCGGCCCAAGGACAAGAAGGCTGCGGATAACATGGCCAAGGCTCTGAACCGCTTTACCAAGGAAGACCCTACCTTCCGGACCTATGTTGATCCCGAATCAAATGAGACTATAATTCAAGGTATGGGTGAGCTGCACCTCGACGTCTACATCGAGCGCATGAAGCGGGAATACAAGGCAGAAGTCGACACCGGTGCTCCCCAGGTAGCCTACCGCGAGGCAATCAGTCAGCGGGCGGATTTCAACTACACTCACAAGAAACAGACCGGTGGTTCCGGTCAGTATGGTAAGGTCATTGGTTACATGGAGCCCCTTGAAGAAGGCGAGGGTAACTACGTATTCGAGAACAAGGTAAAGGGTGGAAACATCCCTACCGAGTATATTCCAGCCTGCGACAAGGGTTTTCAGACTGCCATAGAGAAGGGAACCCTGATCGGATTTCCCATTGTCGGTACCAAGATGGTTCTTGAGGACGGACAGTCTCACGCAGTCGACTCCTCGGATATGGCCTTCCAGGCTGCCGCGCTTGGTGCTTTCAGGGAAGCCTACAATAAAGCAAAACCCGTTATCCTGGAACCGATAATGAAGGTTTCGGTTGAAGGACCTTCTGAATTCCAGGGAAATATTTTCGGTTCGGTTAATCAGCGACGGGGTATAATAGTGGCATCCGTTGAAGATGGTAATTTCTGCCGGGTTGAGGCTGAGGTGCCATTGAGCGAGATGTTCGGTTACTCAACAATTCTGCGATCCCTGACCCAGGGGAAGGCGGAATATACCATGGAGTTTGAAAAATACGGGCGTCTGCCGGCGAGTCTTGCGGAAGAACTGAAGAAAGAGTTCGAAGAAAAAAAGAAGAAAGATGCTGGAAAATAAGGGGGTAGGGAATGGTTAAATCTGAACTGATAAAGCGCAGCCCGCTCAGGGTCTTCGAGAAATCGATCAATGGCGGGCTCGGCAAAGGAAATCTGGGCGTTCTTGCCTCTCGAAAGGGGGTCGGTAAGACTGCCTGTCTGGTCCATCTGGCAACCGACCAGCTTTTTAACGACAAGCATGTTATACATGTTTCTTTTTCCTCCCGGGTTGATCACATTGTCAGCTGGTATGAGGATATATTTAAAGAGATTGCAAAGATGAGGGACCTGGAGAATGCAGTCTCCGTTCACGACGAAATAGTCAAGAACCGGGTTATCATGAATTTTAACCAGAAGGGAATCAGTATCGATCAGATCCTGCGGAGTATAAGCGCACTGATTACCGACGGGAATTTCGCCGCGGATCAGGTACTCTTTGACGGTTACGATTTTGAAGATGCCACTCTAGAGGACTTGGCCAAGCTTAAAGCTTTCGCACAGGATCATCAGCTTGGAATCTGGTTCAGCGCTTCTCTGAAGTCGGAAGAACCCTGTTTTGACGATGAGGGATTTCCGGTAGAGCTTAAGGCTTTTGCCGAGAGTCTGGATGTAATCATCACCCTCGCCTACGCGGGGGATAATGTGAAACTCCGGGCCGTCAAGGATCAGAAGAACACCGAACTGATCAATATGCATCTGATGCTGGATCCCAAGACCATGCTGATTGCCAGGGAATAGCCCCCTTCGCTGTCTATATGCAAATCCGGCCGCTGAGTTACGTACTTGGCGGCCTTTTTTTATAGGTAGCCCCTATCTATGCCTGCTTACCCCGATTCTGCTGCACCAGTTGGAAATCGGGCAGCGACTGCACCAGGGACTTACGGGGGTGCATGTATCCTTGCCGAAGGCAACCAGCAGGGTGTTTATTTCGATCCAGAATTCTTCGGGGAGGATCTGCATAAGAGCATCCTCGGTCTGTTCCGGATTCGAGGTGCTGATCCATCCGGCACGGTTTGGAATCCGGTGTACATGGGTGTCGACGCAGATTGAGGGGATTCCGAAGGCCAGGCCGAGAGTCAGGTTGGCGGTTTTTCTGCCAACCCCCGGCAGGGTCAGAAGGTCAGTAAGCCGGGAAGGGACTTTTCCGTCATGTGCTTCGAGGAGAATTCCGGAAATCTTGAGGATTGTGTCGGCCTTGGTTCGGTAGAATCCGGCGGGATAGATGAGATCAGCGACGGCGGGAGAGGAGAGCCTGAGCATGGCAGACGGGGTGTCGGCGGCGGAGAAGAGCCGTTCGGACGCACTGATGGTCACCTCATCCCTGGTCCGCAGGCTGATAATGGTTGATATCAGGACCCGGTATGGATCGGGACCGTCCCCGGCTATTTTCGTCACTGATGGAACTTCGGTCGCACCTGTGGCCCGCCTGAGGACTGATATGATCTGTTTCCATGGTAGCTTCATCGGCGCAGCAGAAGCACAACAGCATGGACGGCCACAGCCCGGCTTTCTCCCACCGCATCGACGCTTTCGTTGGTTTTTGCCTTGATGCTGACACTGGCCTCTTCTACCCTCAAATCTGCGGACAGGCGGCGCCGTATCTCCTGGATGTGTTCTCTGAGTTTCGGTTTTTCGAGGATCACCGTTGCGTCGACATTGCCGATCCTGTAACCGGCTTCATGTATAAGCTTCATTGTTTCCACCAGAAGCTCGCGGCTGTCGATGTCTTTATATGCCGGATCTGAAGGAGGAAAATGGCTCCCGATGTCGCCCAGGGCTGCGGCCCCCAGGAGGGCGTCTATCAGGGCGTGCAGAAGTACATCGCCGTCGGAGTGGCCGTCTTCACCGAAAGGGGCCGGAATGTGGACGCCTCCCAGAAGAAGCCGGCGCTCCGGAACCAGCCTGTGCAGATCGTAGCCCATACCGATTCTCATGGCGCAAGGTCCTCCTGATAGGTTATCTTTCTGTTCCTCTCATCTCCGGGGATTGTCGCCACCGCACCTATATACCGGCCGTATATTTCGGTATCGTCGATGTAGAAGCCTCCGTCTTCGGCAGCCTTGATATGGGCTTCGAGAATGTCGCGATATACAAATCCCTGGGGTGTCTGAATGCGGAAGCTAGTTTCTCTGGAGAGATGATCGATGATGAATCCGTCCCGGGACAGTATCTTCATGGCATCCACCGATGGGACAGCCGGCGCGCAGCCCCCGGCTTCCATGGCCCTGCGGGCTACCTCTTCCGCGATTTCCGGGGTACACCAGGGACGGGCCCCGTCGTGTATCAGGACCACATCGGGATCATACCCTGACAGGGCTTTGAGCCCTGCGAGAACCGAAGCCTGGCGGGTCTCTCCACCGGAGACAAAGATTACCTCCCGGGATCGGGGAAAATCCCGAAGGGCATACTCAGCCTCTTCTTTGCCGTTTTCCGGGATGGTTACAACGAGATAGCTGAAAATTTCCGGATCGACGAAGGAGCTCAGAGCGCTGGAAAGCACAGTTCCCGCCCCGAGGGGCAGGTATTCCTTTTTCATGCTGCCGCCAAAACGCTGACTTGAGCCTGCGGCGGTAATCAGAGCAGCGGCACGCATGGGAGGTGCTTATTCCTGGGATTCGAGCTTTGAAAAGATAAGGTTTTCGACCTCTTCCTTCTCTTTTCCGAGGGAGTAGGAGATCTCGTCTACCAGCAGCTTGAGGGCGCTGTCAAAAAGCTTGCGCTCCAGAATCGGGAGCTCCTTAATTTTGCTTCGATGGTAGAGGGTCCGGACAACCGTTGCGATATCCATAACGCTGCCGCTTTTCAGGAGGTCCAGGTTCATCTGGTAGCGCATTTTCCAGTCCGCTGTTATGGGTTCGTGATCTTCCGAGATCAGCTTCAGTGCCTTGTTCGATTCGGCCTTGGAGACAATAGCCCGTATTCCAAGTTCATCCGCCTTGTCCACGGGGATCATAACGGTCATATCCGACACTTCAAGATAGACTATGTAGTAGAGCAGCTTCTTGCCCTTGAAATCCTTCTCTTCGATGGCGGTAATTTTACCGACACCCTGCAAAGGATACACAACTTCCTGGTTGACCTTATATTGAGTCGAGGTGTTACCCTGTACGGCTGATTCCATAACGGTTAGTATACAAAAAATCACCATGGGAGTCAAAGGGCAGGGCCCTTGGGCGGGTGATCCGGTATAGTCCCGGTTTTTCCCGTTTTTTGACTTCTGAACCCGGCCGCAAGGAGGTTTCTATGAAAAAATACGACATCATACTCATCGGTACCGGACAGGCTACAGGTACGATTCTTCCCGGACTCCTGGATGCCGGCAAACGCATCGCGGTTATCGAGAGGGACCGCGTCGGAGGATCCTGTGTAAACTGGGGGTGTACTCCGACCAAAACCCTGGTGGCAAGCGCCAGGGCCGCGCGCATGGTTCAGCGGGCCGGGGAGTTTGGAATCGAAACAGGACCCGGCGTCACGGATTTCTCCAGGGTCATGGAAAGGGTCAATTCAATACGGAATGAAGCCAGTACCGGTTTTCAGAAATGGCTTGAAGAGGTGACGGATTTTTATCCCTTTTCCGGAAGTTTCGTCGATGAACATACGGTTAAAGCGGGGGATGAGCTGATACAGGCTGAGACGATTATCATTCACACCGGTGCTGCGGCACGTATTCCTCAGCTGCCGGGTATCGAATCTGTTCCCTGGCTGGATAACAAAAGAATCCTGGATCTCACAGAGCTTCCGGATCACCTCCTTGTCATCGGCGGTTCCTATATTGGTCTTGAGTTCGGTCAGGCCTTTCGACGCTTCGGCAGCAGGGTCACGGTTTTTGAACACGGGGAGAGACTTATTTTCCGCGAGGATCCGGATATCAGTACCCTGGCAAAGGAGCTGCTGGCTGATGAGGGAGTGGAATTTCATCTGAAAAGCGAGATTCTGTCCCTTTCATCCGGAGACGAAAGCATCGTACTGCACTACAAGCAGGGGGAAAGTGAAAAGACCGTGGAAGGAAGCCATCTCCTTGTGGCAGCCGGACGGGCTCCCGCTGTTACCGGTCTCAATCTTGGCGCGGCGGGCGTCGAAACGGATGATAAAGGCTATATCCGGGTCGATGATTACGGCCGCACCGCTCAAAAACATATCTACGCACTGGGGGATGTAAACGGCAGGGGAGCCTTTACCCACACCTCCGTGAACGACGGACAGGTTTTCCTGGACCACTATCTGCGCGGCGGCGGGCGGAAAATCAGCGATCGGGTCCCGGTTTATGCCATGTACATCGATCCGCCCCTGGCCAGGGTCGGCCTTAACAGGAGGGCTGCGGAGCACCGCGGGCTTGAGTATCTCACGGCGGAAATGCCCATGAGTTCCGTCAGCAGGGCAAAGGAGAAGAGCGAAACCGGCGGGATAATGCAGGTGCTTACCGAAGCCGGGAGCAGCACAATCCTGGGGGCCACTCTCTTCGGAACAGGAGCTGATGAAGTTATTGCCCTGCTCGCCCTGGCAATGCAGGCGGGGATTCCCTATACAAAACTGCAGGAAACAGTCATACCTCATCCCACGGTAGCGGAGCTTGTACCTTTCCTGTTTAACAGTCTGGCAGAACCGGAATAAGGGTGTCTCTATTCTGGCTGTCTTGAAGCACGGACGTATCTTGAAGTACCTTGATTAGCTGTGATAATTATCGAGAGCAAGGAGCACTAGAAAAGTATGATTCACCGGCGTTCTGCAGGTATTCTTCTTCATCCAACTTCTCTGTCGGGGCCCTGGGGCATCGGGGATTTCGGGCAGGGAGCCTACCGCTTTGTTGATTTTCTGACCCGCTGCGGAATGAGTCTCTGGCAGATTCTGCCCCTGGGTCCCACGGGTTTCGGTAACAGTCCCTATGCCTCCATTTCCAGTTTTGCGGGCAATCCGATGCTGATAAGCCCCGATATCCTGCTGGAGGAAGGACTGCTGTCTCCCGGAGATCTTGAAGGAGTGCCGGATTTCCCCCTGGACCGGGTGGATTACAGCCTGGTGGTCCCCTGGAAGACCGATCTGGTTCGCAGGGCTGCCGGCCGCTTCCTGTCCGGAGATGCCGGACCCCACAGAAAAGCCTTTGAGGATTTCTGCCGCGAGGAGTCCTGGTGGCTCGATGATTACGCCCTCTACGCATCCCTGCAGGACCATTTTAAAAACCGAAGGCCCCGATCCTCAAGAAAGGGACCCCTGATAAACAGTCGCTGGGACAGGGATATCGCACTCCGGGAACCGGAAGCCCTTGCCCGCTGGTCTGTAAAGCTTCGCGGGGAAACGGAGATAAGAAAGGTAATTCAGTTCCTTTTTTACCGCCAGTGGCGACGCCTTAAAAGTTATGCCGCCGAACAGGGAATTCGCTTTGTCGGAGATATACCGATTTTCGTTGCTCCCGATTCCGCGGATGTCTGGGCCTGGCGGGAATATTTCCAGATTGACGATGAAGGACGCCTGACGGCTCAGGCAGGGGTTCCTCCAGACTATTTCAGCGAGACAGGTCAGCTCTGGGGCAATCCGGTGTACAACTGGGAGGCCCTGGGACGGGACCGCTACTCCTGGTGGATCCGACGCATTGAATATACCCTCAAGCAGGTCGACTGGGTCCGGATAGACCATTTTCGGGGCTTCGAAGCCTACTGGAACATTCCCGCCGATGCTGAGACGGCCGTGGACGGAAAATGGATTAAAGCCCCGGGCTTCGAGATGTTCCAGGAACTGAAGCGGTGCCTCGGCAGCCTGCCGATTATAGCCGAGGACCTGGGGGTCATAACCCCTGAGGTAATAAAGCTGCGACAGGACCTTGAATTTCCCGGGATGAGGGTCCTGCAGTTCGGCTTCGAGTTTGATCTCCAGCGGGGATTCAATGCGGATCACCACTTTCTGCCTCATAACTACGATACCAACACGGTTGTCTATACCGGGACCCACGACAACGATACTACCGCCGGGTGGTACTGTTCCATGGACGGACGGATTCAGGATATCGTGCGCCGCTACCTTGCCAGGGATGACCACGATATTGTCTGGGACTTTATCCGTATGGCCCTGTCCTCCACCGCGGGCTTCGCGGTGGTCCCGTTTCAGGATCTGCTTTCCCTGGGTACGGAGTTCCGGATGAATACGCCGTCCACAGTGGGACCGCAGAACTGGGCATACCGTCACCGCCCGGAGGACCTGAGCGACCTGATCTCTGCCCGGCTGAGGGAAATGAACAGCCTGTACGGCCGCCTGCCGAAGAGGGAGCCTTAATTTCCCCGTACGATCCTGGCGGGCAGAGGCGGCTTGGTGTAGCTCAGGTACTTGAAGGGATGAATATCCAGGGGATTGGGCAGCCATCCGCCGAGGACATCGGCGTGGACAAAGTTATAGGAAGGGGAGTGCTTGTAGGGGATTATTCCCCCTTCTTCGAGGATCAGCCCCTCGGCTTCGGCCATCCTGTTGTACCGCTCCCTGCCTGAGAGGGACATGGCCTCTTCGATCAGATTATCGTAATCGGGATTAGAATAGGATCCCTTGTTCAGGTTGGAGTCGCTGACCCACATCTGCAGAAAGGCCAGAGGGTCGGCATAGTCTCCGATCCAGCTCATCAGGCCGATGGTATAATCCCTGTTTTCAATGGAGTTATAGTAGTCTCCGTAGGGAACAAGGGTAAATTGTGCTTCCAGTCCCAACGTATCTCTCCAGGCTGTCGCCATGGCCGTTGCCAAATCCTGTACCTCCTGGCTTTCGGGGATCTTGAATACAGGACGCGGGAGACCCTGTCCTTCCGGAAAGCCCGCCTCCTTAAGCAGCTTCAGGGCCGTCTCCCGGTCCCTGCTGTTTATTCCAGCAACTTCCGGATATCCGGAGATCTCGGGAACCGCCCGGAAGGTGGGTACGGCATAGCGTTCTTCGGTCCGAAGATCCTCCCAGGGAACGAGGAGAAGCAGCGCCCGCCGTACGCGCGGATCTGTCCAGGGATCCTCGTCGCAGACAAAGTAGAAATAGGTGGTGGCAAACTGGTGAAATACCTGCAGGGTGGAGGTGTCGTCCAGCTTGTCATAGAGGATATTCCCCGAAGCCCAGAGAACCTCCTTGGCGTTGAAAAGGTCCGTCAGATGCTGGTAGTCGTCACTCAGCAGAAATATAATCTCGTCGCTCCGAACGTTCCTGCGATCCCAGTAAAACTGGTTTTTCTTCAGGACATACTTCTCGGGGCTCCGTGAATAGAGCATGAACGGTCCGTTTCCGATCACCGAAGGGGCGTTTTCCCAGTCGGGATTCTCCCGGAAGGTGGAATGGACGGGTGAGAAACTGTGATGGCACAGGATCTTTAAAAAGTGGGATGCCGGATGGTTCAGGGTAACCTCCAGGACTCCTTCCTCCGGAACCGAGATTCCCACATCCTCCCGTTTGCCGGCTCCGGTACGGTACTCCCGGGCCCCTTTGATAATGTCCAGCAGGAAGGTGTATTCAGCCCTGTCCTCCGGGTTCAGATGGAGCAGCCAGGACTCCCTGAAGTCCTCGGCGGTAACCCGGTCTCCGTTCCAGTAATAGGCATCGGGGCGCAGATAGAAGCGGTATACCAGGCCGTCCTCGGAAACCTCGAAATTCCGGGCAACCCCCGGGACAGGCTCCAGGGTCAGGGGATGATAGGTGTACAGTCCCTCGTAAAGGGCTGTATAAAGCTGAGCCTCGGTGGCGGAATAGGAGTGGTGGGGATCCAGAGCGATCCGGGTTGACCCGAAGCTTACGCTGACAGTCTCTGCGCTGAGTGCAAGGCCGACAAGGGCGAAAATCAGACTTATATATTTTTTCATGTTCTCTCTTTTCAGGTAAGGTAATTCTTGATGGAGTCGATATAATGCTGGCCCCGCAGGGGTTTGATAAATACCTCGTTGAAACCTGCGGCATTCAGACGGTCTATCTCGCCATCGTCGGATGTGATGGCTATGAGAGGAAGTTCCGGATGGGTCTCCCGGATTCGGCGTGCCACCTGATCTCCGTTCATTCCAGGCATGTACTGGTCGAGAATGACCAGGTTGTAGGAGTTCTTCTGAAAAAGTTCCAGTGCCTGAACTCCGTCGTGAGCCAGATCGCAACTGATGCCATGATTCTTCAGCTTCATTTCAAGCAGTTTGCGATTGGTGAACTCATCTTCCGCATAGAGAACACGTTTCGTTGTCACCCGGCTGCTCCTTGGACCCGTGATAGTCTAAAACCAGAAGCCGGGCAATGAAGCTCCAGCCCGTCAGAGGGCTATCTTTTTGTCGCGTACCCGGCTGTGTGCAGACCTTTGTTACGCTAGGGTAAACAAAAGCCCCAGCGTGGTCAAGTAATTATTACACCGTGACTTCCCGCCGCTCTTGACAGGCTGAGCGGTGATTCATACTCTTGAACTTCCTATGAAAGATTCACTGCGTCGCCTGAAAGAGCACTACGAGCCTCGAATACGTCCCGAAAGCATGGGCTATGAGATCCTTGACTGGGAAGACCAGGAGAGTCAGTTCTGCCGTTTCGACGTGCTGGTCAGAAAGATAGACCTGTCCGGTAAAAGTCTCCTGGATCTGGGCTGCGGCGTGGGAGACCTGTGCTCCTATCTTCAGCAGAAGGGAATCGAGGCTTCCTATACCGGCGTGGACATCCTGGAAAAAATGATCCGGGAAGCCAGAAGACGCTGTCCCCCCGGACGTTTTATCAAGGCCGATCTGCTCCGGGAAAATCCTTTCGGAAATGAGCGTTTTCAGATCGCTTTCTGCTCAGGTATATTCAATCTGGAAACCGGGGATAACGAGAGACTGCTGGACGCGTACCTGACGCGTCTTCAGGATCTGACCACCGAAGCGGTTGTTATAAATCTTCTTTCCATTGCCTCCCGTGACCAGCAGGACAAATATCATTATTTTGACCCTGACAGCGTAATAAAGCGGGCGGGCGGTCTGTTCCCGCTTGCCGAGATCGAAGCAGGGTACCTGTCCAATGATTTTACCCTCGTCTGCCGGCACGGGTCCTCAAGCTCCGGCTCCAGGTCTTGACCCTGGACTGCGGAAATGACTATCTTAGCATAAATGCCTATGAATGGAATTAGAGTTATTGGATTATTTAGCGTTGTCGCGCTGTTGATACCCCTTCTTGCCCTCCTTTTTACTCCCGGAAGTATCGATGAAGAGGGAATGCCGGAATATGTGGAAACTGCCATATCTCTTGGCCCGGGTCAGGATATCGGACTCGAACTCTATCGCCGTCCTGAGAGCCGCGGTCGGGTTATTGATTTCTATTCCCAGGTTGCCGGTTCCCGGGAGATTGCGGAGCTTATTCTGCATTACTCGAACCGATACGAAGTTCCTCCGTCTCTCAGCTTTTCCCTGGTATACGCCGAGAGCAGTTTCAGGCCCCGGGCTGTCAATCGCAACAGCAATTCCATCGACCGCGGTCTGTTTCAGCTGAATAACCGCTCCTTCCCGGAACTGACGGAAGCTGACTTCTTTGATCCCGTCGTCAATACCCAGCACGGGGTGGCCTACCTTCGCTACTGTCTGGATGAGGGGAAAAACCCGGTGGTGGCCCTGGCCATGTACAATGCCGGACGGACCCGGGTCACTGAACGTGGAACCCCGCGGATGACCCTGGACTACATTTCCAAGATTCTCGATTATCAGCGGGATCTTGAAGGGCGTTTCGAAAACGGACTCATCAGCAAACAGCAGCTGGTAAAAACAGACTCCAAGAGCGGCGCTCGTGTCGCCTACGTACTTGACAAGAGTAAGACCGTAAAATAGCTTGATTACCACTATGGTAATCGTCTTAAACAAATCCATCAGCACTGCTGACAAAGAAAATATCCGAAGCTTTCTCACCCGGAAGGGCTTTACCGTACGGGAGATCGTCGGTGAAGAAGAGACCATCTTCGGCGCCGTCGGTCTTGTACAGATCGACCGGCGGGAGGTGGAGCTTCTATCCGGGGTGGATCAGGTTATTCCCATAACCAAACCCTACAAACTTGCCTCCCGGGAGTTTAAAAAAGAAGACAGTCTGGTTAGCGTCGGTCCTGTAAAGATCGGACCGTTACGCCTGGCGGTTATCGCCGGTCCCTGCGCTATCGAGAGCCGGGATCAGATCATGGAGTCCGCCCGTATCGTGCGGGATTCCGGGGGTGTAATGCTCCGGGGAGGGGCCTTCAAACCCAGGACCTCTCCCTACGCCTTTCAGGGGCTTGGCGAAGAAGGAGCCCGCTATCTGAAAGAAGCGGGGGAAAAGTACGGTCTTCCGGTGGTAACCGAGATTGTCGCCACGGAGCACGCCGATATGCTGGCGGATATTGTGGATGTGCTGCAGATCGGCGCCCGGAATATGCAGAACTTTGAGCTTTTAAAACGGGTCGGTTCCATGAACAAGCCCATAATTCTCAAGCGGGGAATGGCTGCGACGATTGAAGAATGGCTCATGGCCGCCGAATATCTGATGGCCCACGGCGCCGAGAATGTGATCCTCTGCGAAAGGGGAATACGTACCTTCGAGACCTATACCCGAAACACCCTGGACCTCTCGGCGATTCCGGTAATAAAAAAGCTCTCTCATCTTCCTGTTATTGTCGATCCCTCCCACGCCACGGGTATCCGGGAGAAGGTCATTCCCATGGGACTGGCTGCAGTTGCGGCGGGGGCGGACGGTCTGGTGGTGGAGGTGCATCCGGATCCGGAAAAGGCCCTTTCCGACGGTCCCCAGTCCCTGCTGCCGGAACAGTTCGAGAAAATGATGCGGGACATCGAGGCCATGGCTCCGGTGGTGGGACGGGAGCTGGAACGCCCCGTGCGGCGCGGGCCGGTGATTCTGTCCAGGGATACTGCTGTTCCAGCCTCCTCTGCGGCTGAGGGACCGGTTCCGGTCGGTTTTCAGGGAGAACATGGAGCCTACAGCGAAAAGGCCCTGTCCCTGTACTTCAGTAATATAGACGCGAAGAGCGTGCCCTTGAACAGTTTTCGGAAGGTGTTCGATGCGGTGCTCCAGGGAGAAGTCCGATACGGGGTCGTTCCCATGGAGAACTCCCTGGCCGGATCGATACACGAGAATTACGATCTTTTTCTCCAGTATCCGGATATAAAAATCCTGGGGGAGCGCCGGGTCAGAATCCGCCACACCCTGATCGGACGGCCGGGTGCCGGCCTGAAGGATATTCGCAAGGTCTACTCCCACCCCCAGGGGCTTGCCCAGTGCGCGCGTTTTCTTGACGAAACCCTCCCGGAGGCTGAACGGGTTCCCTATTACGATACGGCCGGCTCGGTCGGCTTTATTGCCGGACAGCCGGATAATTCCCTCGCGGCTATCGCCAGCGAAGAGGCCGCTGCAGTTAACGGCATGGTCGTACTAAAGGAGGGAATCGAGACGAATCCCAGCAACTATACCCGCTTTTTTATAATCGGCAGCACCGATGAACCGTTGGAGGCGGACGCCAATACCGCTTCCCTGGTCTTTGCGGTTCCGGACAAGTCCGGAGCACTCTTCAGTTGCCTGAAGGTCCTTGCGGACCGGGGAATCAACATGAAAAAGCTGGAATCCCGGCCGATCCTGGGAAAACCCTGGGAGTACATGTTCTACCTGGATGTTGAACTCCCCGGCAAGATGCCGGCTTTTGATGAAGCTGTGGAGGCTCTTAAAGGTGTCTCTGAGAATCTGAGGGTTCTGGGGGTCTACCGCAGCTGACGCTGCCAGCCTCTAATTTACACTGGTATCGATGCCCAGCTTTTTGAGCTGTTCGATCTCTTCCTTTTTGGCTATATATTCGTGGCGTTTCTGGTTTGACCGGATTACCACGTTCTTTATGGCGGAGATTTCGAGCTTTATTCCCCGAATACTGCTGCGCAGTTCCCGTGGCGCTTCGCTCTTGAAAAAGGTATCCAGGGCCGGCAGGGTATTCAGGATCTTGTACAGCTCATCGACTATGCTGCTGACATACTCGTAGACCTTTTCCTCATCGCTGCCCTCGAGGCGCATATATGCCGATGAAACCTTGCTTGACAGCATGTTCAGGGCCCGTGCCCGTTTCAGTACATTCTCGGAAAAGGCGTCATAATCGACCCGGACCATACGGGTGGCCCCGGTTTTCTCGTCGAAGAATTCCACCATGTACACATGTTTATCGCCTTTCTTCTGAACAACGTTCATTACCCAGCGACGAAAGCGTTCTCCAAGGCTCAAGCGGCGCTGATCAAGGAGCTGCTGGCTCTCGTTGAGCTTGGAAACAGCCTTCTCCAGATGAATACTCGCGCCGGACAGTATCCTGGCGGCCTCCAGTAAAAGCGGTTTGTGGGAGACCTCCTGCCTGGTTTCCTGTTTCTTTTCCTTTATCTGAAGAGATTTTATCAGCTCCTGTTTCAGCTTGTCCCGCTGGGGGGAGTACTCCTCCGCCACAAGTTCATTTACCAGTTCGGGAAAGAAGGGCGTGTCAGGCAGTTCCCGGGGAAAGGAGCGTTTAATCTGGTTAAAGGCCTCCTCCATTACCTGACTTGAAGGTTCACCGGATATGGAAAGCTTGTACAGAACCCGCTCCCGGATATCCTGCTTGTAGAGCTCCCTGCTGAAGGCTGTTACGTCTTTCAGGAGGGAGAAAATCTCATTCGTCAGCTTGGAGAGCTGGTTGCAGCCGTCGCTGACAATGTTTGCCGAGAGGGAATCGCTCCCCTGTTTGATGTGCTGTACCAGGTCCGCCATGACCCGGGTGTTCAGGGATGTCGAACTGACTCCCAGTTTGGTCCAGTGAAAGTAGTTCAGAAGGGCGGAAATATTTTTCAGGCGCTTGAGATTGAGAAAATCCGCGCTGAACTGGTAGTAGTTGGTCAGGAATTCCAGGATGGAATCGAACTGGGAAAGCCGGATGCTCATCTTTTCGTTCTTTTCCGATTCCAGGTAGGGCTCGTTGCTGGGGGTGGTAACTTCAGAAATCTTGAAATCCCCTTTGTACGGGTCCTCCTGGACAAGCCCCTTGCGCAGCAGAACATTGTAAACGTTCTGGAAAGAGGTGTGGTAGCGCCGAAAGTCTTCTTTCAACTTCGGCATAATCCTCTTGTCTATATGTTCACGCCGATGAGCCACCGCCTGGTTCAGCGCATCGTCAAGATCGATCCTCTCTTCCATATTCTGAACATTATGGGATAAAATACGGTATCCTTCAATCTTTTTACAGGGTATTTATGGGTCGTGAGGGTAAATTCCCGCCGGAAAAGCTTATAATTCCACTCCTGTACAGCAGCGTCTCCATGCTTCCTGTCCTGTATTCAGAGCTGGAGCAGAATTTTGGACCGATCGATTATACGAGTCGGGAGATCCCCTTTTCCTTCTCGTCCTACTACGACAGGGAGATGGGCCCGGGGCTCGGGAGAATCTTTCTGGGTTTTGAGGAGCTGGTTGATCCGGGTGACCTGTGGCGGATTAAAAAAGCGACGAACCGCATGGAGGCTCTTTTTTCCGAGGATCGGGACAGGAAGATCAATCTTGACCCGGGTCTGCTTGATCTGAACCGCCTGGTTCTGGCTACGACGAAACACGCCGGACACCGTATTCCCCTGGCGGAAGGCATATATGCGGAGATTACCCTCCATTACCGGCGCGGACGTTTTGAACCCCTGCCCTGGACCTATCCTGATTACCGGAGCGAAGAGTATCAGCGGATTCTTCTGGAGCTGCGGGAGATTTTTCACGGACAGCTGAAGCACCTGCTCTGATTCCCGGTTTATATGAGGTATGAACAGTCATATCTCCTGTGTTGCCGCTGCGACTCTGGCAGCGATAAGCATATCCTGCGGATTTCATCCCTTTGAAACGGAGGTCGAAGTAGCCATCCCTCCGGTTCCCCCGGGGGCTTCCGAATGTGTCGATGACCGGGTCATTTTAAAAGTGGACAGCGAAGAGTCCGGAGGAATCGACATCAGTGCCAGGGCGGGGGAGGTCAGGAGGCTTAAGCTTCCCAAGGCACAGGTAACTGTATTTACCGCCTTTTATCAGGGTGGTGTGCCGCCGGCCGGAGGGGTACTGCCCTGGGATGGAGATGGGGAGGCCCGGGTGGAACTCGGCTTTGGGCAGGGATTCTGCTCGACTGTTTTTTCACGCCTTGCGGAGGCAGGTGTTCCCCTTTCTGTCGTCAATTATCGACGCCTCAGCAGGGAATGTCGCCTTCGCTCCGGGGGAAATCCCTATCTGCTGGACAATGAACGTATATTCAGGGCTCTTTTGGCGGGGAACTTTTCCGTCCGCGATATTGTCATGCTCAGAGAGTATGAACTTCCTCCCGAGGCCCTTCCCCCTGGAGAGTGGACTCCCGCCAATCCCCTGGCGGAAAAGCTTACAGGCGGCGAAGCTGCACGAGTCTACGAGGGGCGATGGACATTTTACAAAAGAGAAGATGCCGCAGTCCTGTGGTGCGACAGTATGGGCTGGCATTTCTACGCCCGGGACGGGTCCTTCAGCCGCGGCGGAACATGGTGATTCCTATACCCTGAAGATTCCCGATCTGGTGAGTTTTTCTGCTCCCTTTTCGGTTATCAGGTAGTCGTTTTCCTTGCGGAATCCCCCCAGCTCGGCATCGTACAGCCCGGGTTCGACTGCAAGTACCATTCCGGGCTGAAGTATCGTGTCCAGTTCCCTGCGGTCCCGGAGTACCGGCCGTTCATGGGCTTCCAGACCGATGGCGTGGCCGAGGCTGTGGGGCATGGTAAAGCCTTCCCGTGAAAAGACCTCATCCACGCGGCGGGCCACAGAGGATGAGGGGACTCCCGGAGCGAGAGCCGCTTCTGCGGCGGCATAGGCTTCTTCCACCAGGGCTGCCATTCGTTCCTGTTGGGGATTCAGGGAGCCGGTAATCATGGTCAGGGTGACGTCGGTGGTGTAGCCCTTCAGTTTCACGCCGAAATCTATGATTGTCGGCCCCTCCGGGCTCAGTCCCGCCCCTGAAAATGAAGGGTAGGCATGTATCCCGAAGCTTCGCTTCGGATTGGCAACAATGGTTTCGAAGCCTGTTCCTTCCGCCCCCGCCATGCGGATCTCCCGCTCTATAAAAAGAGCAGCGTCAAGTTCCGTGGGAAAGCGCCTGTCCCGGAAGCCCTGTACAAGCTCATCGATTATCCGGTTTGTCATTCCGGCGGCTTCCCGGTAAATTTCCAGCTCTGCGGCATCCTTTATGCTGCGGAGTTCGGTAATCTGGGCCTCCGCACCGTTTTCCCGGCAGAGAAAATTGAATTCCGGGGCTTCGGTCCGGAGGTTGTCCACCAGGGGAACAGGCAGGTTCGGAGGCAGCTCAATGCGGGCGTTTCTGGAAAGGCCAAAGCGCCGGGCCACCCCGGCAATGGCCTGAACAGGGCTGCGTTGAAATTCGCTGTAGGCGACCAAGGCGTCGGCGGTTCCGTAGATCTCGGCCAGGGGCAGGTCCCAGGCGACAAGCAGGGAGGCCCCTGAGGAATGAAAAAAGAAGACGGCGTCGGAGGGATGACCGCAGAGGTAGCGAAGGGAGGCATTCCGCCTTCCTTCGGTGTCTTCCACGACCACAAGGTCGATCCCCTCCTGTTCCATCCAGTTTTGCAGACTGTTCAGGCGATATTTTGCCACTATGTTGTTCCTTTTGCTTCCTTCAGCTGACCACTATATTGACCAGCTTGCCCGGCACCGGAATGATCTTCCTGATCTGTCTGCCGGCGGTAAGCTCCTTTATCCGCGGATGATTCAGAGCCGCTTCCTTCATTTCCTCCGGGCTGATGTCGGCATTGGCCTCGACCTTGGCCCGGACTTTCCCGTTGATCTGGAATACCAGGTTTATCATCTCGTCCCGGGTGAGCTCCTCGTCATAGTCGGGCCAGTTCTGACGGCCGGCAAGGGGCTCGTGTCCCAGGCGTTCCCAGAGCTCTTCGGCAAGATGGGGAGCATAGGGAGAAAGCAGCAGTACGAAGGGCTCGATGAGCTGCCGGTTCAGGGTCTCTTCCTTGAAAACCTCGTTGACGAAGATCATCATCTGGGCGATGGCGGTGTTGAACTCCAGGGAATCCGTGTCGCCGGTAACCTTCTTGATGGTTTTGTGCAGAACCCGCTTCAGCTCTTCCGGGGGCTCCCGGTCGACCAGCTCCCTGTCAAAGAGACGCCATACCCGGTCGAGAAAACGGTGAACCCCGGATATCCCCGAGGTGGACCAGGGCTTGGATACCTGCAGGGGCCCCATGAACATCTCGTAGACCCGCATGGAATCGGCCCCGAAATCCCGGATGATGTCATCGGGGTTGATGACATTTTTGAGGGACTTGGACATCTTGGCGATGACCTGGGTAAGGGGGGTACCTGTCCCTTTTTCTACAAAGCTGTCGGTCTCCGGCTCCTCCACCTCATCCGTGGGAACGAGGGTCTTGTCAGGGCGCTGATAGGCGAAGGAGGTGATCATTCCCTGGTTTACCAGGCGCTTGAAGGGTTCAACGTCTCCCACGACACCTATATCGTAAAGCACCTTGTGCCAGAAACGGGCGTAGAGAAGGTGAAGCACCGCGTGTTCCGCGCCCCCCACGTAGAGGTCCACGGGCATCCAGTAGTCGATCTTGCGGCGGTCCGCCAGGGATGAACCGTTGCGGGGGTCCAGATAGCGCAGATAGTACCAGCAGGAACCTGCCCACTGGGGCATGGTGTTGGTCTCCCGTCGTCCGGGTCCTCCGCATTTGGGGCAGCTTGTGTTAACCCATTCATGTATTTTGGCAAGGGGAGATTCCCCGGTGCCCGACGGTTCGTAGGAGTCCACCTCCGGCAGCTTGAGGGGAAGCTGGTCCTCCGGGACGGGCACGATACCGCAGGTTGGGCAGTGAACCAGCGGAATAGGCTCTCCCCAGTAGCGCTGCCTGCTGAAGACCCAGTCCCTGAGCTTGTAATTGACCGCACGCTGCCCGAGCTTGCGTTCCTCCAGCCATTCTATGATACTCTCTATGGCCTCTTCCTTTCCCATTCCGTCAAGGAAGGAGGAGTTTACATGGGGGCCGTCCCCGGTAAAGGCCTCGTCTTCGATAGTACCGCCCTTGAGGACTTCGATAATGGGAAGGTCGAATTTCTTCGCGAATTCCCAGTCCCGCTGGTCGTGGGCCGGAACCGCCATGATGGCGCCGGTTCCGTAGGAAATCAGGATATAGTCGGAAATCCAGATGGGGATCTTCTCCCCGTTTACCGGGTTGACGGCGAAGGCGCCGGTAAAGACACCGGTCTTGTCCTTGGCAAGATCCGTGCGCTCCAGATCCGACTTGAGCCGGGCCTGCTCCAGGTAAGCCTCAACGGCGGGGCGATGTTTGTCTGTTGTGATCTTCTCCACATAGGGATGCTCCGGAGCCATGACCATGTAGGTGGCGCCGAAGAGGGTGTCCGGACGGGTGGTGTAGACCTCAAGGGACTCCAGGTGTCCGTCGATCTGAAAATGCACATTGGCACCCTCGGAGCGGCCGATCCAGTTGCGCTGCATGGTCTTTATGGACTCCGACCAGTCAAGGGTATCCAGGTCTTCCAGGAGCCGGTCGGCATAGGAGGTGATTTTGAGTATCCACTGCCGGATGTTGCGCCGCTCCACCAGCTGTCCGCAGCGCTCGCATTTGCCGTCCTTGACCTCCTCGTTGGCAAGTCCCGTCAGGCAGGAGGAGCACCAGTTGATGGGAGTTTCCGCTTCGTAAGCCAGGCCCTGTTCAAACAGTTTGAGAAAGATCCACTGGGTCCAGCGGTAGTAATCCTCGCTGTGGGTGGATATTTCCCGGTCCCAGTCGTAACTGAAACCCAGAGACTTTATCTGGGTACGGAAGTGGTCGATATTCCGTTCCGTTGTTATCTTCGGGTGGGTCCCGGTCTGGATGGCATAGTTCTCGGCGGGCAGACCGAAGGAGTCGAAGCCCATGGGGTGGAGCACGTTGAAGCCCCTCATCCGTAAAAAACGACAGTAGATATCCGTTGCAGTGTATCCTTCCGGATGGCCGACATGGAGTCCGGATCCGGAGGGGTAGGGGAACATGTCGAGCACGTAGCGCCGTTTCTCTTTAGGAAAGGAGGGGTCCTCTTCCACCTTGAAGCTGGAATTCTCTTCCCAGAAGCGCTGCCATTTCTGCTCAATCTCGGCGTATGGGTATTTGCTCATATCTGGCATGATACCCACAGGAGGAAGCAAAGGTCAATCTCATACTTGACCCCCCTGATCTGCCCCGGTAGGCTGGCGTAATGAAAGAGCATCTGGATTCCCGATTGAGCGTCCCCGCCCGTACCACCTGTTCGGAGGTTCTGAACATACAATCCGGTGAGCGGGTTCTGATTATTACAAATCCTGTTCAGGAGGTGTTATCCATCTCCCAGGCTCTCTATCTGGCTGCGGCAGAGATTGGTGCTGACCCGGTGATGATTGTTCAGCCCGTGAAAACCCAGCTCGATTACGCCGATCCCTCCGTTCTGGCGGCTCTGAAGAGCGGACCCGCTGTGGTGTGTTCAATAAGCGCCGAAAAGATCGGCAAGGACCCTGTGGGACTGAAAACACCCTACCGTTATGAGGACCGGGAGTTCGACCATATTTTCGACTACCTGCTGAACGGAACAAAAAGCATCAGGGCCCTCTGGGCCCCGGGGATACATGAGGATATGTTCTGCCGTACCGTGGGAATCGATTACACCAGGCTTAAACGTGAGTGCGCCTTTATTAGCGATCTGTTCAATCGTGCCGAGGGCATGAAAGTACGCTGCAAAGGCGGGACCGACCTCTATATCGGCCTTCGGGGCAGAGAGGGGGAAGCAGACGATGGAAACTTTAGCTTCCCCGGCAGCGGAGGCAACCTTCCTGCGGGTGAGAGCTTTGCCTCTCCCGAACTGGGAAGCGTCAGCGGAACCATCGTTTTCCGGGGCTCCATATCCCTGAACAGGGGGGACATCCTCATCGAAGAACCGATCACCGTGCAGGTGGAGGAGGGTTTTGTCGTCTCCGTTGCAGGAGGACGGGAAGCCGGGCTTTTAGAGGAGACCATCGCCGCGGGAGAAAGCGGGGCTGAGCGTCTGGCTGCAGAGGGAGCCCTGCCTCCCGGGATGGGTGAGGTCTACCGCAGGAACGCCCGCTCCATCGGTGAGATCGGCATCGGTCTTAATCCCGCCGCCCGGGTTACGGGCAACATGCTGGAGGACGAAAAGGCCTACAGAACATGCCACCTGGCAGTGGGGGCCAATTACGCCGAGGATGCCCCGGCGCTGATCCACTGCGACGGGCTGGTACTGGAGCCTACCATCCGTTTTATTCTGCCCGGCGGAGAAGAGAAGCTCGTAATGGAGGACGGGGTCCTGAACCTGTAAAACCAGAGGGCCCGGGGGTTTTACAGCTTGTATTCCATAAACACCGTAGCATTGTAGATCCGCTTGTTCTGATCCGGCAAATAGTCGCGGTCTGTCTTTTTCCAGCTGAGGGTATTTGCCGCTCCCACCGAGGTTGTTCCGTTCAGCGGGTATTTCCAGGCCAGAGTAGATCTGCTGAATACCAGGTTTCCCTCTGAACCGGAGACCATATTCGGCAGGGTCGTCATCAGGTACCCGGCAGTCTGCATGGAGATAGTCCCAGCCCGGGGAAAGTCCCAGCTCATTCGCAGTTTTGATGCTGCCCCCACACCGTAATCCCGTCTTTCGACTGAATCTTTCGAGGGCTCGGTCTCGAAACGATAAAATGTACTGCTGCCGAAGAGCAGGCAGCCGGCGTGGGCTTTTAGTTTGAATACGCATCCGCTGCTGGTATACCGCTCATGCTGCATTGTGAAGGTAAGGGAATTTCCGGAAAAATCCATCAGTTTACTGGAGAAGACATCGTAATGCAGATGCAGCCCGCAGCTGGTCCATGAATGTTCCTGTGGACGGAGACTTGCGGATAACAGTGCCCCATCGGAGATCAGAACGAGGTTGTACCAGTTATACCCGCCTTCAAGGAATAACTGAAGATCAAAATGGCTGAATATGGATGAAGCATGGGAGACAAAGGGGTCTCCGTAATTGAGATCAATCCCCAGGCTGCCGGTACCGGTATGATACGAGTTTCTGTCGCACTTTTCATTGTTTCTGTAATGCTGTGTCTGCACATAGCCCCCACCGAAGGAAAGGGTGGCATTCTGTATCCTGGAATGTGTTGGCCGTTGCTTTTTTTCACTTACCCAGTCGTTGAAACTGTCCATTGGGCTGATAAAGGTCGCCAGCAGCTGGTTCTCCGTGTATGTATCAAGGTAGATGCGGTGCAGCATTTCTCCCAAGGAAATCCCTCCAACCGTGGTCACAATCAAATCGTTTACTGCAGCTGTTGCTCTCTCTCCAAAGACTTCCCATGTGTAGCTGCCCAGGGCTGAAACCAGGCTGGATTCAAAAGCGTTAAGATTATTTGCCCGGGCTGCGGCATAGTATGCATAGCCCTGGTACGGGTGTCCCAGCTGGTTTACCAGAAACATACTGCGATCCCACTGCCATGGACAGGTAAGGTTGTTGTGTATGCTTTCCATACTGATTTTTGAGAATTCCGTTTGCCCGATGAATCTGTTTACCGAAAAGAGGGCCAGGTTGCTGAGTAGGGCGTTGCCGACTCCCAGTGTGTAGTTCTTTTCTTCCGAGTAAACCGGTTCTGCACAATTCTCCATTGCATAGATGTCGGGTTCTATCGCAACAAGCACTGTCAGACAAATCAAAGAAGTAAGTATTGCTTTCATCAAGCAAAAAAGTAGCCGGCAGACCGTTTTCTGTCAAAGGGTATGGTCGCCGATTATCATTATAACCTGAATCCCCGTCCGTCTGTACTCTCTGACTGCATCCACGGCCCGGCATCCGTGGCTTCGTTATTTCGGCGCCTTGTCCAGGGGAATCCCCGGCTCATCCTCCGTCAGGTTGTTGATCCACTTGTCGCTGATGGTGCGGTAGATCCCGATTACCGATTTGATGATCTCCTCGGAACTTGCCAGCAGGAATACCAGCCAGACCGGCCATTGAAGAATGAGCCCGCTTGTTATCGCCAGGGGTATACCGATGAGCCAGACTCCTCCCACATCCAGGGCCATGCTGAAACGGGTGTCCCCGCCGCCGCGGAAGATCCCGACTATCTGTATAATCGACAGGGCCTTGAAGGGAAAGACCAGGGCGATGATGAGCAGGAACTGGATTATGTATCGGGAGGTTACAGGGCTGACGCTGAACATCTGCGGGACCAGGGGCGATACTGCAGCCAGTACCGTACCGGTACATATCGCGGTCATTGGGCTCAGCAGGGAGAACTGACCCGCAAGGCGCCGTGCGCTCTGTTCATTCCCGGAGCCGATGGCGTTGCCGATCATAATATGCGCCCCGTTTCCCATCCCGACAAAGAGCACCATAAGCATTCTGAAAACAGTATCGGCAATGTTCCGCGCAGCAATGGCCTCGGTACCGATGCGGGCGAAGACGGAGTTCAGAACCACCATGCCTGTGGACCAGCCGATTTCGTTGAACACCACCGGCAGGGAGGTTCTCCGGATCCGCCTGATAAGGGGCATGTTCCAGTCGATAAGCTCTTTCAGGGGTGCCGCGGAGGGCCGTTCGCGACGGTAGCTCAATACTATGATAATGCAGGTCTCCAGCGCCCGGGCAATCAGTGTGCCCAGGGCGGCTCCCCGGACACCCAGGGCGGGGAAGCCGAACATACCGAAGATCAGGACCGCGTTGAGGACGACGTTTGTAGAGAGGGCGGCGGCGGCGGCGTTGAAGGGAATCCGGGTAAAACCGCAGGAACGCAGAACCATGACGAAGCTGAAGGTGATCGCCGTCAGGGGATAGGAAAAAGCCACGATCCGCAGATACTGGGCACCCTCCCGGATAACGGCCGTGTCGGTGGTCAACAGCCCGATCAGCCCTTCCGGTACCGCCACTGCGGTAACACTTACAATTAGACAGGCGCAGAAACTGACAAGCAGGGTCAGTCCCTGTATTCGGTGAATGGTTGCAAGATCCCTTTTTCCCCAGAACTGGCTGACGAAGATTCCCGCCCCGGAGGTTACGCCGAAAAGAAGCATCATGACCAGGAAATAGACCTGATTGCCCAGGGCGACGGCGGCAATGCTGCTTTCTCCCAGCCGGCCGATCATGAAGTTGTCGATCAGGTTGACCGAGGACAGAAGAAAGCTCTGGGCCGCGATGGGGAGAGCAAGAGAGACAAGGGATGCTAAAAATTTACGATCCGGTCGTATGTTCATGAGCTGCAATTCATATCACACTTTTCTATCTTTATACAGATCAGACAGGATCACTCCTGCTATTACCAGCCCTGCGCCGGCCCATTCCGGGGGGGTGAAAAACTCCGCGAGAAAGATCATGGCGAACAGGACGGCAAATACCGGTTCCATGGCATAGATTATGACCGCCTTTACCGGGGTGACGTAGCGCTGATACAGGTTCATGAGCAGCAGGCAGATGAAGCTGCCGAAGAAGGAGAGATAGAAAAGGGACCAGACAAGATTCGCGTCCAGTATAAGCGGGCCCGATTCGATGATACCGGAAAGGATGAAGCTGAACACTGCCGTCAGGGCGAACTGCAGAAAGGTCAGGACCGGGACGCTTCCGTGACGTCCGTAGCGATCGAGAAAGATAATAAAAAAGGCGTAGGAGACGGCGCTGCCGAAGGCCAGTATGTCCCCGAGGTTAACGCCACCTTCGGAAGGCAGATTCAGAAGCACGAGGCCGCCTACAACAATGACAAGACCGAAGATGTTTCCCCGGCTCAAGGGCTTGCCGGTAAAGGGTATCTGCAGAAATGGAACGATCAGGGCAAAGAAGTAGGTTATAAGTGCCGATTTCCCTGCGGTGGTATAGACCAGGCTCGCGTTCTGAAAGGCATAGCCGGTGAACATCAGAACCCCCAGTACGAGACCGCGTTTGAATATGGCGGGGGTAATCTTTTTCAGCTCCCGGTAGCAGATTGGCAGCAGCAGCAGAGCCGCTATCAGAAATCGAAGACCCAGAAAAAAGACCGGTGGCGCGGAACGCAGTCCCTGTTTTGTGGCGATAAAGGTCGCCCCCCACAGGAGGGTCACAAAGAGAAGAACGAGTTCGGCCTTGCGGTTTTGCTGCATGGCTAGCAAGCTACACCGGGGGGATAATCTTTGGCAAGCAAAACGCCTGATTATCTACCCGGCGTGTTTTTTCTCCCGCCTGAGAATGGTAACCGAATACGCTCCCCCTATCAGGAGCAGTCCGCCGAGAATCTGCTGCGGGCTCAGACGTTCCCCGAAAATCAGAAAGGAAAAGACCGCGGCAAAGAAGGGCCGGGTCAGCTGCAGAATGTTGGACAGTGAGACCCCCAGATGGGGTACGGAACGGTAAAAGAGGGAGTGCCCCAGGCCGATACCGATGAGTCCGGAGAGAATCATGACGGTCCACATGCTGAAGGAGGCCTGAAACTGTACCTGGGGTCCCTCAATCAGCAGATGGCTGGCCAGGAAGAGGGGGGTGACAAAGGTAAATACCGCCGCGTTCACAAAATAGGGGGAAAATCCGGGGAGCCAGGCCCGTACCATGGTGGTAAGCCCCGCCCAGGAGAGGGCTGCCGCCAGTACAAGAATCACCCCGGTAAGGGGCGCACTGCTGCCTCCGGATCCCGGCGACACAGTAAGCAGCACCCCTGCCGCTGCCGCGGCCAGTCCCGTGTAGAAGAGGGGGCGCTTTAACAGGGACCTCTCGTCGGCAAAAAAGAGGAAACCCAGAAGCACGCTGAAGATTGCCGCCGACTGGTAGATCAGCATGGCCAGACCAGGGTAAAGGATGTACAGCGCCCCGGTATAGGCGGCCTGGAATCCGAAATTCATCAGGGCTATAAGGGCCATTCTGGGCAGGAGATGCGCCAGATTCGCCCCCACGTGCCTGCGCTCTTCCAGCGGGGCAGCTGAAAAGAAGAGGGGCCACAAAACCATGAGGGAGGCCAGGTAGCGGGCGAAGGACTGAAACATCACGGGGAATCCCGCGCTTACATAGCGGATCATCACCGAGGTAGATGCCCAGACCACCGAGGCGCTGAGATTGAGTATGATTGCCCTGCGATAGGATGACTGCACTGTACTGCTCCTGTTTAAAATGGATGATCCATGACAGAGGCCGAATTTAACATAAAATCTATAAAAGTGTTTAGCCAAAGCGGGCCCAATCGTGTATGATAGCAGACAGATTGTACACGATTTTACTGCTTTGAAGGAGTTATCAGCAATGAAAAATCAGTTGAAGAGAACATTGGCATCAGGAAAGCATGCCCTGGGCGCCTGGGTTACTATACCGAGTGCGGATGTTTCCGAAGCTATGTCTACCCTGGATCTCGACTGGCTGCTCTTTGATCTCGAGCATTCCGGATTGAACGAACAGTCCGCCCAGGTCCTGATGCAGGGAATGCGGGGCGACCGCGTAACCCCCCTTATCAGGGTTGCCTGGAATGATCCGGTGCTGATAAAAAAGGCCCTGGATATTGGCGCTCATGGGGTCATCGTTCCCATGGTGAATACGAAAGAAGATGCCCTCAAGGCGGTGCAGGCCTGTACCTATCCGCCCAAGGGAATCCGGGGTTGCGGCCCCAAGCGACCGTGGATTTACGACCCGGATTATATCGCCACGGCGGATGAAGAGGTCCTGGTTATTCCGCAGATCGAGACCGAGGAAGCGGTGAACAATGCGGATGAGATCTTCGCCGTAGAAGGGGTGGACGTCTGTTTTGTCGGCCCCTTTGACCTGTCGATTTCCATGGGCTTCAAAGGTAAACAGGATGATCCGAAGTTTCAGGCAGCAGTGGACAAGGTGCTGGAGGCGGCGAAGCGCCACAATGTGGTTCCGGGAATGTGGCTCGGCGCCGGGAGGCCGGTTACCGAACGTCTCAAGGCCGGATGGAAGTTTATCTCCATAGGGCTCGATCTGAACCTGCTGGTGGACGGGACGAAGGCGGCTTTGAAAAAAGCTCTGGATTAAAGGGAGGAGCTGTGAGCAGGGAGCGCTGGAATGAACGACACCGGGAAAGGTCTTCGAAAAGTCCTTTGCCGCCGAATGTGCATCTTGAAAAACTCGTCGCCCATCTTGAGGCCGGCACGGCCCTGGACCTGGCTGCAGGAGACGGGAGGAACGCACTCTTTCTTTCCCGGAAAGGCTGGAAGGTGACGGCTGTGGATTTTTCGGAGGTCGGAATTGAGTGGGGCAGGGCTTTTGCCGAAGATGAGGGCCTGTCCGTTGACTGGCTGATCCGGGATCTGAACGAATATGTTCCACCCTGCAAGAGCTTTGATCTGGTATGTCTCTTCTATCTTCATGTCCCCGGGGATCAGCTCGCAGGTGTCCTTAAAAAAGCTGCCGCCGCCGTTAAACCCGGCGGCAGCCTGCTGATCGTCGGTCATGACCGAACTAACATCACCCAGGGGGCGGGGGGACCGCAGATCCCGGATATTCTGTATACGCCGGAAGAGATCTCAGCTCTGCTGCCGGGCATGTCAGTCGGCTATGCAAACCGGGAGAGTTGTCCCGCCGATCATGGCGGACTACCCCCCGGGACTGTTCAAATCGACTGTGTGGTGAGGGCTACTTGCCCCCTTTAAGGATGTCCCTCTTCTCCAGGTACTCCTCCCGGCTTATCTCTCCGTTGACATAGCGTTTCTGCAGGGTGTCCAGGGGAGTCTCCCTGCCTGCATCGTTGCCGGAGCGCAACGGGCCGTTGATCCTGAAAAGAAAATAGGCGACGACAATTAACAGAATAAGTCCGATTCCCATGCTTATAATACCTCCGTAGGGGAAATTTCCGAAGGGGAAGAACCCGTTGCAGATTCCGTTTCCGTATCCGTACATCATGGCTGTAACCTCCTGTAATATTTCTTACAATAAAGATAATAAATCAGAGATGTGAACAAATTGTGAAAACCGGAGGATTTTTTAAAAGAGGTGCCCAGGGGAAGCGGACGTTCTATAGCTCGATATGGAAGTACCGCAGGATGCCGGTCAGCAGAAGGTAACTCAGGGCGGTTACTGCACAGGCAATGCTTATGCTGATCCAGAAGGGGATGTTTCTGCGCAGCAGCAGGGGAAACACGACAAAGAAAAGAAGAGACGGGATTACCAGCCAGAAAATGGATGATGAGAGCGCCGCAATCTTTTGGGATTCCACCTTCTCAACCCGCATCCAGATCAGGGCCAGCAGGGAGGTCAGCGGCAGGGATGCAATAAGTGCCCCGACAAGGGAGCTCCGCTTGGCAATTTCCGAAACCAGGACAACGATCAGCGCCGATATCAGTACCTTCAGCAGGTAGTACACCATTTTAGATCTCTCCTTTAGCGGGAAATATCCACCATGTCATAAAAAATGACCGCCAGGAGTCCTGTCCAGCCTACAAAGTGGAACAGTACGTTCCCCATGGGATCCAGACTTGATTCGATGGTATTGAGTACGGCGCTGATAAGAAAAACGCTGCTTATGAGCATCAGGACCCCAAGGACATGGGAGGCGACATACATTATTCTGTTATCCTGTTCCCGGTAACTGACGGAGATCCAGAGCTGCATCAGTGTGGCCCAGATCACCGGAATGGCAACGAAGAAGAGCAGCAGGTTGTTTTCCGAGGGGAGCTGAAAATCGAGGCTGAATTCAAAGTACCAGACGCCGAAAACAGCGATAGTCATATCCCGGATAAAAATAAACAGGGTCTTGTTCATAGATGTTTTACTATACGCGGTTCAGGCTGATTCTGAAAGGGGGATAAAACACCTATACCGAATAAAAATACACGAATCTTAATTCACGTATATTGACACATGTAAAATAGATCGTTATTGTGAGGCAGGTAAGTCTGAAGGAGAAGGATATGGGGCAGAACAGATCAGGATCATGGACTTTTTTGACGAACCACTCGCATGTACTGCTCTGTCTTCTGCGGGACCCCTCGGTGCGTATTCGTGATATTGCCCGGGAAGTTGATATAACCGAGCGTGCTGTTCAGCGCATAATCGCTGATCTGGATGAATCCGGATATATCGAGCGGATACGGGATGGACGCAACAACACCTACAGGGTTTTTACCGACCTTCACCTCAGGCACCCCATCGAAAAACACAGGACCATATCCGATCTTGTGAAGATGGTTTTCGGAGAATCCTCTCAATAGGAGTATCCTTCAGTGGACAGACGATTTCTTGAGAATCTCAGCTTACCCCGGGAGGCCCGGGATCTGCTTGAGAAGGCCCCTGCGGTGCAGGTCGCCTCTACAATTGAAGAACTCGAAGCCCTGGCCTGCGGCGGGCCGGAAAACCGTGAATGGAAGGTCTCGTACACCCTTCCCGACGGACGGGAGATGCACGAATTGGATATTATGCGGGTCAGGAACGGTGTGAGCGCCAATTATGCGGATCCCTACATGCGTAGACGGGATCCTGACTGCATGCTCATTGCCGACAAGAAACCTTCGGATAAGCCCGGCTTTGAAGAACGTTTTGGATACTCCTTTGAGATTCTGCGGGACGAGACCTTTACCTGGCTGGCGGGACAGGAGCTGGCGGTATTTGCTTTTGAGATGGGACAGCCGGGAATCGGCGGCGAAGCGCTGGCGATCTGTCCTGCCAATGCCGGGTTTTTCGCCTTTGGTCTCGGTCTGCTTCAGGGGGTTGTGGATATTAGCGGCAGAAAAGAACCTTTTGAAGCTTCGCTGATTATCTATGTGGCTCCGCCCTTCCGGCACACCCATTTTGACGGTAAGCAGGTGGTGGTGCACAAACGCAGCGACATCCATGAGATATTCTCCTTCAACCTCTATCCGGGCCCGAGTGCCAAGAAGGGTGTATATGGAGCCCTGATAAACAAGGGTGTCGATGAGGAGTGGGTCACCGCCCACTGTTCCACCGTTCAGGTAATAACTCCCTATGACAACGTCGTTACCTTTATGCACGAAGGGGCTTCCGGAGGCGGCAAGAGCGAAATGCTGCAGCAGCCCCACAGATATCCCGACGGACGACTTCTTCTGGGCAGGAATGTGAAAAGCGGCGAGGAACGTTTTGTCGAAATCCAGCGTACCTGCGATCTCCATGCGGTCTGCGACGATATGGGGCTCTGTCATCCCGATTATCAGGAGAAGAACGGCAAGCTCTGGCTCAAGGACGCGGAGGAGGGCTGGTTTGTCCGGGTCAACCATATCGAGAAGTACGGAACGGATCACGATCTTGAAGGTCTTACCATTGCTCCGCCCCGATCCCTTCTGTTTCTGAATATAGATACTGTGCCGGGAGGGACCGCCCTGATCTGGGACCATATCTATGATGACCCTGTTACACCCTGTCCGAACCCCCGGGTCATAATCCCCCGGGATATTATCCCCGGAGTCGTTGACGATAAGGTTACCGTGGATATCCGCTCCTTCGGGGTCCGGACTCCTCCCTGTACGGCGGAACAGCCGAGCTATGGTATACTGGGAATCCTGCATATACTGCCTCCGGCTCTGGCCTGGCTCTGGCGGCTCGCATCTCCCCGGGGATATGCAAACCCGAGTATTGTGGAAAGCGCGGGCATGAGCAGTGAAGGGGTCGGCAGCTATTGGCCCTTTGCCACCGGCAGGAGGGTTGATCAGGCGAACCTGCTGCTCAATCAGTTCAGGGATTCCTCCCGGACCCGCTATATTCTGGTTCCCAATCAGCATATCGGCGCCTGGGAAACCGGTTTCATGCCTCAGTGGCTGGCCCGGGATTACCTTGCCAGGCGGGGACATGCGCGCTTTCATTCCGACCAGCTGGTGGATTCCAGATGTTCCCTGCTGGGATATTCCCTGCAGTCTATGAGGATCGAAGGGATCACGATTCCCAAGTGATTCCTCCAGGTGGATACCCAGCCGGAAATAGGCCCCGAGGCCTATGACAGGGGCGCTGATATACTCAAGAGCTTTTTCCATGATCAGGTTGGGAAATTCCAGCACCCCGAGCTGGATCCCCTGGGAAAAGAGATTATCGATTGCTGCCTTTCCGGAGGCAGTGTGGCGGATTATAACAGTCTTCTGGCGTCTGAGGACTTCTGATCCCAACACTGCACATCATACAGAAACAGCCCCTCCCTTTCCCGGGAGGGGCTGTTGCACATGGCGGTTGAATCGATGATCTATCGTGAGCAGATGACCTCAATTTCCACCACGCCTCCCTTGGCCAGGGAGGAGACCCCTATACAGGAACGGGCCGGATAGTCGCCGGTAAAATATCCGGCATAAATCTCGTTCACTTTTTCAAAGTCCTTCATGTCCGTAAGGTAGATTGTCGCTTTCAGTATACTGTCGAGTCCAAGGCCGGCTTCCTCGAGGATCGCTGTAAGATTCCTGAAGACCTGCCGGGTTTCCGCCTCTACGCCGCCGGGGACTATATTGCCGGTTGCCGGATCGATCCCCAGCTGTCCTGTGGTGAATAAAAGGGAATCGTTCATCTTTGCGTGAGAAAAAGGCCCGAAAGCGGGGGGGCCATTGGGTGTGTTGAAGGCTTTTAATGTGCTCATGATTTTCTCCTTGAAAGGGAATTAAACAGACCTGGCCTCTTTCTGTTTCATCAGGGCCCGGGTTCTTCCTATATTCTGAGTTATTCCGGGTAAATCCGAATAGAGGGCGGCTTTTTCAAAATACTGCAGAGCTTCGACGGGTTCTCCGTCTTCGTTCAGAAGGATTGAACCCAGGTTGTTTGCGGCCTGGAAGTTGGTGGAATCCAGCTCCAGGGCTTTCCGGTATGATTCCTTTGCCTTTTCCGTCTCTCCTTCCTTCTGGAAACTGATCCCCTCTTCGTATTTGCTGTGGCTCTGCATGACCCTGGAAAAGGAGTTCTCCGAAGAACATTTTGCGATCCGTTCCTGGAGCAGCCGTTTCTGTTCGGGCTTTTCCACCTCCTTGAGGGCCTCGGTATAACGGGCCTTTGCCTTGTCGGCCTTACCCCAGATGTAATAGAGATCTCCAAGCGTCCTGTTCCGGGTAACGGTATATCCGTACTTTTCACACTCCTCGAGGAAATACTCTTCCGCTGTCTCGTACTCCTTCTGTGCAAGTTTAACCAGTCCCATATTGTAACTGTTGCCCACGCGTCCGGGGAATTTCCGTTCAATCTTTGAAAAGTATTTCTCCGTGCGCTCATAATCCCCCTGAATAAGGGAATTGAAGGCCTTGTGGTACCAACTCTTGAGCTGTATTTCTTTTATCATGAATTACTCAATCACGAAGCGAAACCGGTAATCCGGCTCCGCTTCGTGTATAAAATTTAGATTAGATGAAAAGAGAGAGAATAAAGACGATGATGAATGCGGTAATACCCTGTACACCCGTTGCTGTGGTGTAGATCTTGTAGGCAATGGGAGTCTCGATGCCGGAGAACTGGGACACAACCCAGAAATAGGAGTCGTTGGCATGAGAAACAACCATGGCACCGCTTCCGATGGCAAGAACCGTAAGGGCCGGATCCAGTCCGAAGGTGCCGAGCAGGGGCGCCAGAATTGCGGAAGTCGTGATCAGGGCTACGGTACCGCTTCCCTGGGCGGTCTTGAGGGAGACGGAAATGATAAAGGGAAGCAGGATTCCCAGTTTCCATCCGGACATGGTTTCTCCGATGAAGTTCGCCATGGGAGATGCCTTAAGTACCGCACCGAAGGCTCCACCGGCACCGGTTATTGCAATAATAAGGGCCGCATTCTTGAGACCTTCGCTCATCCATTCGCTGACGGCAGTCTTTTCCACACTCTTCTTGACCAGGGTCAGGGAGACGATCACACCGATTACAAGAGCGGTTACGGGATCTCCGATAAAGGAGATAAAGGTTGCGAACCCGCCGTCGCCAAAGGGCTTGGTCGGGAAGGCTGCCAGAGACTTGAGGAGGATCAGGATAATCGGAATAAGCAGGGGAAGTGAGGAATGGAAGGCTGTCGGAAGATGGCCGTACTTCTTGATGAGGCTGTCGTAATCTTCTTCAACATCCGCTTTGATATCATACTTGCTGCCGATTTTGAGGGCCCAGATATATCCTGCCAGCATGGAAAAGATGGAAACAATGGCGCCCAGGAAGATAACCTTACCCAGGTCTGCACCCAGGTTTCCCGCAGCGGCAATGGGGCCGGGGGTAGGAGGAACAAGGGCGTGGGTCGCGTGGAGTCCGGTTGCCAGGGCAACGGCCATTACACCCATGGAAGTTCCGGTCTTGGCGGACAGTGCCTTGTTCAGGGGAGTAAGGATTACAAAGCCTGAGTCGCAGAATACAGGTACGGATACAATATATCCGGCAATACTCATGGCAAGGGGAGCCCTGTTATTTCCAACAACCTTCAGGATTGCCTGGGTTATGGAAAGGGCAGCTCCGGTCTTCTCCATGATAAAGCCGATGATTGTTCCGCAGAGGATTACAATACCGATTGAGCCGAGGGTCCCTCCGAAACCGCCCTTGATGGTATTGACGATATCCAGCAGAGGAAGCCGGACCGCAAGACCAAACAGGAAAGCCACGGAGATGAGCACGAAAAATGGATTCATGTTCCATTTTGAAGTAGCCAGAACAATGAGAACAACGGCTACTAACAGGAAAATGATTGCTACACCACCTGAAACCATAGATACCTCCAGTCGAAATTATTATGCTAGCCATTGTACAACGGTATTTCTTATCCCGCAATGAATAAAAAAAGACCAAAACAGGCTTCATGGAACTGTTTTGGCCGTGGAGTTATGGAGATTGAATACTATTTCCAGTAACGATCAGGACCTCTTGTACATCACTCCCCCCGTTGCCTGGTTTGTGGGGGTCACTGTAACCTCGCAGATCTGGACGTGTTCCGGTACCGATGCGGCATAGAGGGCGATATCCGCGATATCCTCCGGTCTGAGGGCTTCGATTCCCCGGTACACGGAGGCAGCCTTCTGTTCATCTCCCTTGAAACGGACATTGCTGAAATTGGTCTCCACCATTCCGGGCTGAATATTGCTGACCCGTATCGGCTGGTCCACCGTATCCATGCGTAAACCGTCACTCAGGATTTTTACCGCCGCCTTGGTGGCGCAGTACACCGCACCCCGGGGATACGCCGCGATTCCTGCGGTGGACCCGATATTTATTACCTGTCCGCCTCCGCGTTCGATCATCCCCGGTACAATAGTGCGGGTCAGATAAAGGAGACCTTTGACGTTGGTATCGATCATTGTCTCCCAGTCGTCAAACTCCCCCTCCTGAAGCTTGTCCATTCCAAGGGCAAGCCCGGCATTATTGATCAGTATGTCGACGGCTTTCCATTCATCCGGAAGGCTCCGGATACTGTCCTGTACTGCCCTTCGGTCGCTTATATCCAGTTCGAGGCTGTGGACCTCTGCCCCGTGCTTCCGCGAAAGTTCCTCCGCGACCTTTTTCAGGCCGGCGATACTGCGGGAGCTGATTATGAGCCGTGCACCCCCGGCGGCAAAGAGCTCGGCACATGCTCTGCCGATTCCGCTGCTTGCTCCACTTATGAATACTGTCTTTCCGTCAATTCCTGCCATGCTTCTGCCTCGTCTTCTGCTATATTCGCTTCCCAGTATATTTATTAAGCGGGTGTGCTGTAAAGGGAAGCTCCCGATCGGGATCAGGCGTGGTTCTTCCTCCGGCGGAATATTCTGTGGACAATGTCTTGACAATCAAACTAAATAGATATACCTTGATAGTCAAGGTAATTATATGAACGAAAGGTATTCCCGAATTCTTGTAGAGTTTTTCGAACTTATGTCCTCCTGGGAGAACAGCATCGTAGCGGACAGGGAGATTTCCCTGCCCCAGATGCACCTTCTGGAAATCCTCGGAAGTCGCAAAGAGCTGAGAATGAAGGAGCTGGCCGCATTTCTGGGAGTAACCACCGGTACCCTGACGGTAATGATTCATCGCCTTCTTTCGAAAGGATATGTAACAAAGAAAAGGGATGAATCGGACAGGCGGTCTTTTATCATCGGTCTCTCCGCAAAAGGAGAATCGGAATACGGGAATCATCATCAGATGCACATGAATCTTATTGAAGAGATTATTGATGAGCTGGGAGCCGGGGAGAGTGACCGGTTCTTCTCGCGCCTTGAGCAGCTGCAGCGTGTTTTCTAAGGAGTACAGGAATGAATCAAAGGCTTTGTGATCAGTACAGGGTACCGGAAGGAAATCACCGCAATATGCGGAAAACCTCTGTCGTTGTGGTTTTGACACTGGGAACCATGGTTGCCGAAATCGTATTCGGCCTGATCACCGGTTCCATGTCCCTGCTTGCTGACGGTATACACATGGGTACTCACACCTTTGCTCTGCTTATAACCCTTATAGCCTACGTTGTAGCGGAACGGAATGCGGGTAACCAGAATTTCGCCTTTTCCTCGGGCAAGGTGGGGATTCTGGGGGGCTATACGAATGCGATTATCCTCGGGATAACCGCCCTCTTTATGGTTGTCGAGGCGGCTGAACGGCTGATAAATCCGAAAGAGATCAGTTTCAACCAGGCCCTGGTAATTGCTCTTATAGGTCTGGTGGTCAATCTGTTCAGCGCATTCCTGCTTTCAGCTCCTCACCAGGGGCAAGAACATGGGCATCAGGGACATCATCATGATCATAACCTTCGGGCTGCATATCTTCATGTCATAACTGATGCGATGACTTCGGTTCTTGCAATAATCGCCCTGCTTTCCGGAAAAATATTCTCCCAGACCTGGCCCGATGCTGTCGTCGCCATTCTGGGGGCTCTGGTTATCCTGAAGTGGGCCTACGGACTGCTTGTCTCCAGCGGAAAACTCCTGGTGGATTACTATCCCGTCAGGGAGGACCGGGCCAGTATTATGGAGCTGGCATCTTCCTACGATATTACGGTACAGGACCTGCACATATGGAAAACCTCCGAGAACGACAAGGCCATGGTTCTCAAGGTGCGTTCAGAGAAGGGCTTTGACAGGAACAGCTTCTACAACCAGGCACTGGCCGCCTGCGACTGTCAGCATCTGACCCTGGAAGTGGAGTAGTCCAGGGTCTTACAGGACCCTATAACAGATGTATCCCCGCCTCCAGGCAGCGCTGCAGGTGATCTTCCGGCCAGAGACCCGACTGGATCTCCCCTATGTGGGCTTTCTGGAGATAGAGCATGCAGAGCCGGGACTGGCCGATTCCGCCGCCGATGGAGAGGGGCAGTTCGCCGCCGAGGAGCCTCCGGTGAAAGTACAGCTTTTTCCGGTTCTCCGCCCCCGCCGCGGCAAGCTGTTTTTCCAGACTATCCGGGCTTACCCGGATACCCATGGATGAGAGCTCAAAGGGCATATCCAGCACCCGGTTATATACAAGAATGTCCCCGTTCAGGCCCTGGAGTCCCTCCGGGGTTTCGCTGATCCAGTCGTCGTAGTCCGGCGCCCGTCCGTCGTGGGGTTTTCCGTCGGAAAGAGGGGCGCCGATTCCGGCGACAAAAACCGCGCCGTATTCCCGGCAGGCTTCAAGCTCCCGTTCCCTGGGAGAGAGCCCGGGATAGCGGTCCAGCAGCTCCTGACTGTGAATAAAGGTTATCTCCTCCGGCAGACAGTGGGAGAGCTCTTCATACTCATGGCAGATGTACTTTTCGGTACGGCGGATTACGTCGTAAATTTTGCGAACAATTTTCTCCAGAAAAGCCCTGTTCCGCTGCTCAGGAAGAATGTTCAGTTCCCAGTCCCACTGGTCAACATAGAGGGAGTGGGTATTGTCGGGGTTCTCGTCGGGGCGTATGGCGTTCATGTCGGCGTAGAGCCCCTCCCCGGGTTCGAATCCCAGGTCCGCCAGGGCCATCCGCTTCCACTTTGCCAGGGACTGGACGATCTCGGCGCGCCGGTCTGCCAGGTGTTTAACCGGAAAGGAGACGGGCCGTTCCACACCGTTGAGATCGTCATTTATTCCGGTGCCGGATTCAACGAAGAGCGGGGCGGTTACCCGGACGAGATTGAGCTCGAAGGCAAGATTGGTCTGGAAATAGTCTTTTATTCTGAGTATTGCCCGTTCGGTCTCCCGGGGGCTAAGAATTTCACGATAGTCGGCTGGAAGCAGCAAGGTATCTTTCATGGGAGTGAGGGTAGCATTTTTAATTCCTTTTGGGGAGCACCAGGGCCGGCGCACATAGTTATGCACAGGCAGTCGGCTCGAAGAGCGATAGGTAAATTTTTAT